>JACONB010000169.1:4948-9702 GCA_014323965.1 Prochloron sp. SP5CPC1
ATGATGGAGCTGATCAACAATATTGCCATCAACCACGGTGGAGTTTCCGTCTTCGGTGGTGTGGGAGAGCGCACCCGAGAAGGGAATGACCTTTACAACGAAATGATTGAATCTAAGGTTATTAACGCTGATAACCTCAACGATTCTAAAATCGCTCTGGTTTACGGTCAGATGAACGAACCCCCCGGTGCCAGAATGCGGGTCGGTCTGTCTGCTCTCACCATGGCGGAGTATTTCCGGGACGTGAATAAGCAAGACGTGCTGCTGTTTATCGACAATATCTTCCGGTTCGTCCAAGCTGGTTCTGAGGTGTCTGCCCTGTTGGGGCGTATGCCTTCTGCTGTGGGCTATCAGCCTACTCTGGGTACTGACGTAGGGGATTTACAAGAGCGCATTACCTCCACTAAGGAAGGTTCCATTACCTCTATTCAAGCAGTTTACGTTCCCGCAGACGACTTAACAGACCCTGCTCCCGCTACTACCTTCGCTCACTTGGACGGTACTACTGTACTTTCTCGGGGTTTGGCTTCTAAAGGTATCTATCCCGCAGTAGATCCCTTAGACTCCACCAGCACTATGTTACAGCCAGGAATCGTGGGGGAAGAACACTACAACACCGCCCGTGCAGTGCAGTCTACCTTGCAGCGTTATAAAGAACTGCAAGATATTATTGCTATTTTGGGTTTGGATGAATTATCCGAAGACGACCGCCTCATTGTGGATCGCGCTCGCAAGATAGAACGTTTCTTGTCTCAGCCTTTCTTTGTGGCAGAAGTATTTACCGGAGCACCCGGAAAGTACGTTTCTCTGGAAGATACCATTAAAGGTTTCCAAATGATTCTGAACGGAGAATTGGACGATCTCCCAGAACAAGCATTCTACTTAGTGGGTAATATTGAGGAAGCTAAAGCTAAAGCAGAAAAGCTGAAGCAAAGCTAATTCCTAGAACTACGGAAGATACCCCCTAACCCCCCTTAATAAGGGGGGAGAACAAACAAGAAAAAACTAATAACAAACAAAATGACTTTAACTTTGCGGGTAATTACCCCAGATAAGACGGTTTGGGATGATAGTGTAGAAGAAATTGTTCTACCCAGTACCACGGGACAATTAGGTATTTTGACTGGTCACGCTCCTCTCTTAACAGCCCTAGATACGGGGGTAATGAGAGTTCGTCCAGGAAAAGACTGGCAGGCGATCGCTCTCATGGGGGGATTTGCGGAAGTGGAAGATAATGAGGTGAAAGTCTTGGTAAATGGCGCTGAAGCAGGAGAGAGCATCGACAAAGAAGCGGCTCGGACTGAGTTTGAGAGCGCCCAAAAGCACCTCGATCAGGTAAGTACAGGGGACAACCGCCAAGAGTTAATTCAAGCCACTCAAGATTTTAAGCGGGCTAGAGCGCGCTTTCAAGCTGCTGGTGGTATGGTTTAGTCTATTTTTTGGCGCTGGTGGGCAATAAGAAATTTACTGTCATGATAGAGTAGCTGCACGTTTTACAAATTGCCCACCCTACGAACTGTTAAATGCTATAGTGTTTCCAACAGTTCCTCTACCCATATCTTATCCTTTTCTGCTAAAGCTGGCTCTACTTCCCGAGAATAATCAATCCGATAATCGTAACCAGCCCTGTTATAAACCTGATTCAATAATACTTGCAAATCAAGGATAGGTTCTTTATCTTCCAGGTTAAAGCAGTATAATTCTGCTTCAGGGCGAAGTGTTACTCGACTCACCAAAATTCGATAATCGCTCTCTATATCATTATAAAACCCCTTCAAAATTAAAATTTACCCACACCCCATATCTCTAATGAAGGGGTCCGGGCGCTTTTCTTGCTCCCCCAAGACATCGGGGGGCTGGGGGGGGGATCCAGTTAATTCATATTAAACTCAAATAGGAAGTAGCCTATGCAATTTGGCGCGAAACCCTTCCTAAATTATAATTTTAACCATAAACAAAATAAAAGCATAATCTATAATACCACCCCTACTCCAACTTTATTGATTAATTACTGCCTACCAAAAAAAAGAGTAGAGCACTTGACAACTTCCCCCAGAATCTGGTATCTCAAATACTGACTACGGCTGCCCCACTCCTCACTCCCGCCCCCGGGCGCCCTGCTCATGTTGTCACCAAACTCATACTCAACAGCAGATAGCTTAATGACCAGCACTGGGCTAATACGGACAGATGAAGAAGTAGGGAGCGTTTAACAGCAGAATAATTTTATTTAGTATTAGGAGGAGGGATAAACTACTTACGAAAAACAAAAGCATAAGTAAATATTGTATTAAAATACCTATATTTTTATGTTCGTTGAACCAAGAATCCCACGTGGGGCATCATCGATGGCGCACGTGAGAGTGTCAATGATCAATTACTGCCAGTAAAGATTATTTCTGGGAATTTAGCTTGGGCTTGAGCCAGACTGGTACCTTTACCCTCTTCTTGCCAGTAATTAATTATTTCTGTAGCCTTATTAAGGACGTCGATCTTTTCCTCTTCCTCAATCCAGTGCTTGGCTTCTAACTGTTCTTTGAGCTGTTGCCAAGCGTCATTTCGGGGCCAGAAAAAATAAGCAGTGAGGGGACTGGTTCCTTTACCTACTAATTGATCCACGGCGATCGCTACATATTTATTTAACCAAAGAACTTTTAAAATAAATTTCGGTTCGGACAATTAAACCTCCAACGAAAAAACTAAGCAACTTTTTATTTTAACTGAATTCAAGGTTCAAGGTTGAGAAATTTTGACAATGCTCATTTCCGGAGGCCAGCGGCGAGTATTGGCCACCCATTCTAAATCTGGATAGCGACTGTCTAACCCCACTGCTGCTACCCAATTACTTTCTGCTTCCGATACTTTTTCGTTAACAAATGTTGCCATTAGTTAACAAATGCACTCTTGATGCAATCAAAAGAGGGTGTATCTACCAATGCTCTGAGTAATATACCCAGAGCTCCATTAATATCGCGCTCCATCCAGGTGTTAGTCAGTTTTGACTTAATTCTTTTCTTCCCACCGAGTTTTTTATCTACTTCCCCAGTCCAGTTAACAGTCTTGCTGGTATAGGCTTCATTCACCAACAATACCTGCTTGTTTCGTTCTTTTGCCGGAGTGTTACAGAAACTGTTGAAAGCGATAGTGGCTCCAGGTGAGCATCGCTCTTACCGTTTTACAACGCAGTTTACGGCCACTTCGACTTGCCATTTGACTAGTCTCAAAAGTGGGGAGGAGGATGGTGCCGAAATTTTTGGTCAGCCAATTAGCGACTTGGTGGTGAATCTCATCAATCAAGTTCCGTATCTTGGTTCTTAGCCTGTCAGCAGCCTTTTTTAGCTTTCTTTTTTGCCTTGCTTTCGCTTTGGAAATCTTAGACACCAACTGGTCAAGATAGAAGCAAAGTCTCTGAATCCGACCAAAGTCTTGGTCTCCAATCTTTCCCGCAGCATCCGGGGAATAGAAGCTCAAAAATGTTCTGACACCAGGGTCTAATGCACAAATGCCGCCACCTTGGTTCTCAGTGGCGGGGACTTCAGTGGACACACATAAATAGTACTGCCCACGCTGCAAAATTAAGCGAGAATCTCGGATTTTATCGGGCAATTCCTGGGATAACCTTAGCTCTCCCAATATCGTGTGATATACTCCTTTGGGCTTAATAGCTTTGGATGGAATAAAGACTGACTGAACTCTATCTCTACTCGACCGAAACTTTACAAAGGATTTCTCTCCTTTTTTAGTCTTTTTCTTAGCATCTCTAACTGCCAAACAAGCATCGCGAATTGCAATTTTCTTAACCTGGTAAGGGACAGGGTTTGCCCATTCCGGCAGTTCTGACTTTATAGTTGGAGCTACTTTCATCCACTGGGCTTTGGTGTCCGGTTGTTTTAGATATTCCACTGTTTTGTTGAACACGTACCTGGAGGTTCCATTTGCGAAGCAACCGCGAAGCGTCCCAGTGCTTCAATAAGGCTCTCTGTTGAAGAGTGGGGTATATACGAATTTTCTTTGACTTTGGAATAACTGCGTTTGCCGTGCATTCGGCAGCTGAAGACGTGTAAGATGGATAGCAAATCTTCTGTGAGTTCTGTTTCTGGGGAGCTATTTTTATGGTTGAGAACCACGATTTCTCCACCGGCTTGCTTAACGATAAATTCGATGAGTTCAAACCTCGCGCCAAGGCGCTAAGGCGCACTGCGTGACGCAATTACACTCCGGGTGCGGTATAGCACCGTCTCTTTTCCATCTTTTCGACTGCGGTATAGCACCGTCTCCCTTAATTCCTTCGCTGTCTTTGCGTCTTTGCGTGACCGAATCTGCAAAGTCTATCTCTGTGGGCAACCACAATTTTGAGCTTATTGCCTTGCAGACATCGTTCCAGTATGGTTTTAAGTCCTTTTCTTTTGTAGTTGAGTCCTGAGCCAATATCTTTGATAATTTCTGCTCTTGGGAATTTACCAAAGAGATATTCTGCTTGGCGTTCAAGGTCTGGTCTTTGCTTGTTGCTAGAAACTCTGCAATAGAGAACAACTCTAGTTGGACTTGTTTGTGTTTTGTAGGATTCAACGTCGTAAAGACGCTGCCCGGCCTCGTTTTTGATGTATTGGATTTTGTTTTCTTTAGCATACTTTCTAAGAGTGTTGGCACATAACCCAAGTTCTTTGGATGCTATTCGCGTCGGGACATAGGGCATGGCATGTTTGTGAGCGTTTGTTAATTAATGGTAGCAAATCAACCACTGTGTGTCAACC
>JACONB010000170.1 GCA_014323965.1 Prochloron sp. SP5CPC1
CCATAATCTTCGATTTGGTGTGAGATGAATGACGACGCCGGGGTGTGTTATAATAAAAGGAGCGTTCGGGTAAAAATCCCATGATTATCTACGAAATGAAACTGAAAGGAACTAAAGACCAGTACCGACGGCTAGATGAAGCCATACGTACTGGCAGATTCGTTCGGAACAGTATCATTAAAGCGTGGATGGATGGTGAGGTTAAAACCCGTAATGACGCCTATAAGTACTGCAAAATCCTATCTGACAACCCAGAGTTTCCATGGGCAAATAAACTAAACTCTCAGGCCAGGCAAGCCCACGCTGAAAGAGCCTGGGTAGCGATTGAGAGATTCTATTTAAACTGTAAGTTAAAAAGACCCGGTAAGAAGGGCTACCCAAGGTTTAAAAAGCACCAGGTTAGAGCGTCTGTTGAGTACAAAACTAGTGGGTGGAAGCTCTCGGAAGACCGTCACTACTTAACTTTTTCCGATAAGTTTAAGGCAGGGAGTTTTAGACTATGGGGAAGTCGTGACCTCCACTACTATCAACTCAAAGACATAAAGAGGATTAGGGTAGTGAGGAGGTATGACTGGTATTATGCACAATTTGTCATCAATTACACTAGGGAAGAGGCTAAAGAGCCTTGTAATAGACAGATTGGTCTTGATATGGGACTGTCCCACTTCTATACGGATTCTAATGGAGATAAGGTAGAGAACCCTAGGTTTTTAAGGAAAGGTGAGGAGCGCATCAAGAAGCTTCAAAGGAGGTTATCTCGTACTCGGAAAGGCAGCAAAAACCGCCTTAAGGCTAAGAATCGATTAGGGAGAGCGCATCTCAAGGTTTCTCGCAGACGTAACGACTGGGTTTGTAAATTAGCGCAGCGCGTCATACAGTCTAACGACTTGGTAGCGATTGAAAACCTAAAAGTGCGCAATATGGTTAAGAACCACAATCTAGCCAAATCTATTAATGATGCGGCCTGGTATCGCTTCCGCGAGTGGCTCGAATACTTCGGTAGTATCTATAGGGTTGAAGTCATAGCAGTTGACCCAAAATACACCTCCCAGAACTGCTCCAGTTGCAGTCAGAAGGTTTTGAAGTCATTAAGTACCAGGACTCATGTATGCCCCCATTGCGGTTATATAGCTGATCGGGATGAGAACGCTGCAATCAACATCTTATCTAAGGCATTAGAGAAATCTAAAACTACCCTGGGGCACAGGGAAAGTCACGCCTCTGGAGAGAATCCCCTCTGCTCTGTAGTGGAAACACTGCAAAGTAAGGGAACTCGTCGAAAGAGGAAACCCTCATAGCAATATGGATCGCGCAAAGGCGCAAAGGCGCAAAGGGACGCAATTAGGTTACGACTACCATATAAGCTCTAAGTTTACAAATATCCGCGTTAATCTGCGTTCATTCAAGATAACCTGATCGCCTTCCGTAAAGAAATGAAGGGCTGTTCCGACGATGTGACCAAAAAAGACCAATTGTGCGAAGACCTAGATCTGGATAGTAAGATCCAGGATTTAAAAGACCAGCGAGATGACTTAAAGAAAGAAATTGAGGCTCTCAACAAAGATTACGACAAGAACGTGGGTCTAGCATTCACCGGTGCTTTTGGTGGTATCATCGGTCTTGCTATTACTGGGGGAATTTTTGGCAGTAAAGCTGAAAAGATCCGCAAGGAGATCAATGCCAAAAAAGCCAAGCTAGATGAGATTAACGACAAGATTAAGGTCGAGGAAAAACTCCTTGAGGCTATCACCAGCTTGGATAACGAATTTACGAATCTGTTCACCGTAATGAACCAAGCCGAAAAAGGTCTCAATCAGTTAGTCACCACTTGGACAACCATCAAGGAATACCTGCAACAATCCCACGATGCTATTGAAAAAATCCAGGAAGCTGAAGATCTGTTGTTATACTCCCTGGATTTAATAGGTATGGTCAACCCTTGGAAAGAGGTAAAAAATAACGCAGCTATAATTACCCAGCAGATTAATGATGCCCTGGATAAATGGGCTCAGTCCCAGCAATAATTAATCTGATCCTCTTTTGATTCTCTGTCGCTTTAGGGCAGAGGATCTTCAGCACTTCCATTCATTTGCGGCAATCATTAGTATAGAGAAGGAAACCCCATGACTACTAATAAATCTTTAACGGATTCTCTCCCTACCGTTGACATGAAGTTGATGGTTCAAACTGAAAAGGATATCCGTGATGCCTACAATAAAATCACCAGCCCCAACTATCCAGCGCTGAAGGACATATGCCAGGGTATTTATGAGAATATAACCCAAACCCTGAATGACTCTCAGCAGTTCAATATTAGCATCCAGGCAGGAATTGATACCCTGGTGACCCAGCTAAATCGCTTAAACGACAGGATTATTCCCCTAGAGGAACAGAAGAAGATTCTGGCGCAGATCCAACGCTTCCGCGATGCTGGCGACAAATACATTCGTGACTATCTGGAAAAGCCCACTAGCGGTTCGGCAAGTTTAAACAAAGCTGTGGGCAACATTGAATTTGCCGATATTAAGCAACAATTAACTGGTGGAGCCACAAAACTACAGAAAAAGCTTGAATCGGTTAACGAAAATATCGAAAAGTATACTCAAAAGTACGAACAAGCCCAAAAAGAGTGGGATGCTTTAAACCAAACCGTTCAATTTATGTCGACAAGTGGTTTGGAAGATTACACCAGCGACCAGACACCTACCGCTGCGAATCTGGCTGATATGGCGGCAAAAGGGGCTGCTGTACCAGAGCTGGAAATTCTTAAGCTGGCCCTTGATATCTATAGTAAACTGGTGGACGTTATTGGCTACGGCTTTTCTTATAACAAGATGGCGGATGCCCGCAACTCCAAATACAAAGAAATGGAGGGATACCGCCAAGAAAAGGAGAACTATCAACAACAGAAACATGACATAGAGATAGATCAACAAAGTATTGACAGGATAAGCTTAATAGAGCGGGAGCGCTTCACCTTTACTGGTGAAGTAACAAAACTCGCCCAAGCTTACACGATCTATAACGACGAGATTACGAAACTAATGTCACAAGACATAAACTACAACAATATCATCTCCTCCCTAGGGGAAATGGAAACTTATCTGAAGGCCCTAATCTCTGACGCTAATCCCTAACATGGTTTAAACGGGCTATGCCATAGTCCGTTTCTTATTTAACAATAATCAAAGGATGGAATATGTCTAGTCGCACTGAAATTCTCACTCAAACTGACATAGTTGATATTAAGAAATATCAGCGCTACGCAGTACTAATGCCTACCAAAGTAGAAGACACCATTGCCTGCTTGGGATATGATGATTCATCTATTGAGGGTTTAACTCCTGAAAGCTTTAACGACCTTTTCTTTAGTATTAATAATAACGGTCGCTACTGGATACAGGTAGAAAAGATATTCAAGGAACGTTTCGATGCTATGACTGAATTACATGCCAAGTACGGCCCTGGTTTGCTGGAAGCTCTGAAACTGGCAGAAGAGATGATGGACGCACCACCGGAGGACCCTATCGATTCAGCAAAAGTTCAACAAATCTATCAAGCGGTTCACGATTACTGGTATGATTTAATCTACGAAGAGACAAAAAACCATACCACAATTGAAAAGTTAAACCAGTTTAAAAGCCAGATTGTGGAAAATAGTGCAGAGTTAGACAAGAAACTAGACTTCATTGATGCTATTTCCAACGAAAACATCAAGTCTTGCCTGCTCAAACTAACCGATGACTTCAATTTGCATGATCACCTTTTCCACCGATGCAGAAACGGGCTGCCAATCACTTTGGACTCAGTGGACCACGCTATCTGAACGTATCGAAAACCTCAAAGAAGCTGCACAAAATGTCTCCACCCATAGTGACATCGTTGACCTGTATATAGATCTGCTGGGCATTACTAATGACTTAAGCAAAGTGGATGAAGAGACTAACTACCTCAAAAACTGCTTCTATGGCGCAGATGAAGAATATTCTAACTTCCCTGCTGGCTTGGTTCCTTTAGGCAGTTACCTAGACAACTGTACCGATATACGGGTGATTTTGCAAGGTGAATGCGAAACAGCAGGTGGCAGTTGGAAAAACACAGAACTAGATTTAACCGAGTTGGATCCACTGAAGACAGAAGTATCCAATCAGGACGGCCAGTTGGTCTGGGAAAATGATTATCCTATTGTCTGGGGATACAGCTATTTTCCAGGGGGTAATTTTAGAGACACAAGCCGAGAGCTTCAGGTGAAAATCAGCGCCCAATGCCCAAACAACACGGGGCAACAAACCAGCACGTTTGAGTTAACCAATATGCTCAATGTTTTATTGAAGAACGATAATGGCAAGCTAATAGCTGAAACCTAAAGCTAATACACCTCAATAGATATTTGCGGGTGCAAGGATGGTGGCGCCACTAAGAGTTGGTAACTGAATCGCCATAGCCAGTATAAGGACGTTTATAGGGGGGATGTAATCCCAAAAAAATATCTTCTTTGGGCACACCCATCTCCACTAAAGCTTCTCCCACATCTAGATCCGTTGTATTTTGTTGAATCCAAATTTTGTCCTCTCGGATATCAAAGTGCATCACCGTATGATATACTCGTTTTAAGCCTTGCCAGCCTACCCACATTACTTGATAGTGATGGCGCACTGGGTCAAAAAAAAGTTGGCTTTCAACGTCTTCTCGTTGGGATTGATAACGACTCTCTCGTTCTAAAAGAGTTTCGATGCAAGTTCGATAGTGTTCTATTTTTTCCATTGTAGAATTTTCTTAATGATTGGATCGTAAATTAGAAGTTTGAGTTGATGGCGCTTAATTACAGTCTGAGCAAAGGTGGTTTGGAAGAAGCTATTATAAGTTTCTACGGGTACAGCAAGATAAAGTGTGCAATCAAACGCTCTGCACCCAAATCAATTCTAACTTTAACTTCATTCTATTTCAACTCTAGCGGATCATGGGAGATAATCCACTGTTTTTTGATTAAACCCTGTTTGACGGCTTCGTGAAATAAATCTTGGCGAGACATAAAGGCTGTTTTGGCGATCGCTCTTTCTCCATTATATATATAATGAGCACTATTTGAGAATGAAGAACTGTAGGTTGGGCCTAAGGCCCACTGTCGGGGAACGAAACCCAACAGCACCAGCCCATTCTACGGCTATTTTGATCTGGTTACCTGATATTCTATAACAATAAATAGTCTCCCTAGGAAGAAACCTAAGACGGTGCGTTGCCATTGCGAAGCAAAGCGCAAGCAACCGCCCTTGGCGTCCCGCCCTTGGCGTCCGCACCCTACTGGGGTGGCACGACTAAAATAGGGCATTTTTGGGAGTAGGCAAGACAAGGAAGACAAGCTTTTCTCACCGGAGTCCATCCTCATCTACTATAGCACCATTTTAGCTGTGTCATTCCACTACGATTCTGTGAGTTATACCATTTTATACAGACCCACATTGAGGGTTTAGGCACAGAGACATGATGTTTTAGGTATCGCGCCCCCGGCGCAAAGACGCAAAGGGGAGAGAAGAAGATGGCGATCGCTCTTATGGAGTAAATGACCAGTGTTTTTTTTGACCCACACCTTCCCCCATTATCATCTAACCTTATTAGATCCCCTAAATTCAACCTTGTCAACCCCTATTCCACCGTTCTTTGTTAAGAATTGTCAAGCAAACTTTATCTAAGTAAATTCACTAACGTGGAACAAATTTAGCTTATATAATAAATACAAATCAGAAAAATAATGTAGTATAAGCAATACTTATAGAAGAGAGGTTGACAATCCAGATTAGAGGTAGTATAGTAGAGGATGGATAAAGTTTGCTCCAAAGTGGTAATATTTAAAGTGGATTTCATTCACTTTACCTCTTGCTACCCCCTTTGTGTTTTTGCGGCTTTGCGCGAGACTTTTCTCTGTTTACTCTGCGCCTCGGCGTGAAACTTTTTCGGGTCGAAGGAGTGGTCACCCACCCCATCCCTGTAGGAACCGTGCATGAAACTTTCACCTCACACGGCTCCTATGACCTTTGGGTTGAAACTTGCCTTCACATTGAAAGGCTTGAAACCCCTTGATTAATCCTCTATCCAGCTGGTACTGGGGGTTGTGGCAATCTTTGCCTTTTCCTATTCCTTTTCTGTTTATCTGTTCCTACTCGGATTTACCAG
>JACONB010000171.1 GCA_014323965.1 Prochloron sp. SP5CPC1
ATTTGCAGGCGATCCTTTGTTGTTACCAAGACTACTTCCCGATTTAAACCCCCCCTTGCCTTTTCCCTTGGGATATTGGGGGGATAAGCTATCCCTCTAACCGCCAAAGTTGGATCGCTCCGTGCTGCTAACAAAGCTCCTTGGGGTAAGAGAGCAACCATTTCCCCAGCACGCACTACCCCCCTAAAAGCATCCAGAGTATTCAACTCCATGGCAGTTTTCAGGGTAACATGGTGTTCCTCAAACCACTCCTGCACTAAACGTTGCATTCCGTAACCATCTTTAAATACTACTTGAGGATATTTCACTAATTCTGAGAAAGGTACTTCTTTATACTCCCTCAAAGGATGGTTAGCAGCCATTAAAATTTCAATGGTCTCAGAATAAAGAACCCATCTTACCATTTCCCCACTACCAGTATAGCCGGGATTATTCATCACCACTGCTATATCTACCAAACCATCTTGCAGTACTTTCAAAGCGCGATCGCTCCCCAATGCAGTCACTCGTAACTGTACCGCCGGATAATCTTGACAAAATTGCTGCAACACCGGGGGTAAATAATGAGCGCTGACTGAATGAATGGCTGCTACGCAGAGTTCCGGTTGTTTTCCTGCCAGTAAATCGGCGCATTCTGAGGTGGCAATTTCCCACTCCCGACAAATTTTCCGAGCACGAGGTATTAATTTTTCTCCCCCTATGGTTAACTTGGTTTGGGCAGTGCGATGAAATAAGGGTAAACCCAAGTCATTTTCTAGGGACTGAATTTGGCGGCTAACAGTAGATTGGGTGACGCCGCATTTTCGCGCCGCTTGTCCAAAGTTCCCTGTTTCGGCTACTGCTAGGAATGCTTGTAACTGTTCGATCCGCACGCTCTACTTCCTTTCCATTATATTTCATGAAATAATAATAAACCGCAGAGGCGCAGAGGACACAGAGGAAAAAGAGAGAGCTGGTTCTTACTCATTCATCTCTCAATTATGCAACGCCGTATATTTTAATACAACCTCTCCGCGCCTCTGGGCCTCTGAGAAACTGACCTATTAAACCCTTCCAAATCATTAGAACCTAAAGGTAGTTCTCAATGCACCAATAAAGGCACCATCATCGTTATTTGTCATTTGGTTAATAGACGTCAACCAAATCAAGCCGGGAGTCAGAGAGATATGATCGGTAATTTGATACCTGTAGAAAGCCTCTATATGCAATGGAATGTCGTTGTCAAAGGGCACAGTACCAGGAGGAACATCCACCCCTGTCAAATAAGGTTCTGCACCTACCACTATAGCTCCCAAGTTGCCTTCCTTACCCAAGTCGGGGAAAGCGAACACGAGGGCGTAGTTCCAAATTTCTGCATCCCCTAAACCAATAATTTCAGCATCGGTAAAACCGCCCCAGGCGCGAATGCTAAATTTGGGACTAATATCGTATTGAGCGGATATCCCATAGCTGTTGCTGGAAACAGGTATGGGGAAAGGACTACCATTTAAGTTTCCTAAACCTGTTCCTGTACCGCCAAAAGCCAAGTCGTTGTTAGAAACGTTATAACCATTGATGTAAGTCAATCCGAATTTCAGCGTATCCGTAGGCTTAAACACCAATTGCCCCAAGGCGGAGTAGTTCCCATTAAACAAACCATTTTCTGCCCCTGGTTTGCTACCATTAGGAGCCAGATAGCCCGCTGACAGTTCCCATTGGGGAGCGAATTTGTAGCGGATACCCACCCCAGTAGTCAAGCGACTGATACCCAAACGATAGATGGGGTTCCGTTCCGCAAACCGGGAGAGGGCATTATTGGCACCGCCACCTGCTTCCAGTCCCGAATTAAAAGTGTCGGCGTAGAAGTGATGCCCTCCCAAACCAGCCATAGCAACAATTCTCAATTTGTCCCCCACAGGGAAGTTGTAATGGAGGCGATCGATGACAACATTGTTGCCTTCAGGACCGTCAAAAGCAAACCTTCCTTGGTTAGTACCGATTTCATCTGCAAATGAGTTGCCAATATTGCCAGCAGTGAGACGGGTGAACAGCTTATCTTTCCCTGTAAAGCTAGTGACAAACTGGAGACGAACCTTATCGCTAAAGGCTACTTGGGAGTCTACTTCGTCTCCAAAAGCTTGAGCGAGAGTAAAAGCTACCTCCCCCACCAACTTAGTGGTGGTAGAGAATTGATGGTCTTCCAGGAAATCTGTCCTTCCTTCTGTGTCATCCACCCGAGCTGTCAGAATTGCTAATTCAGCGCCAAATTCTTCCACTAAACGTTGGATTCGGCTTGAGTCTGCCCTAGTAATGGTAGGAGTACCGACACCTCCACTCTCCCTGGCAGCAATCAGACGTTCGATAGTTTGCAAACAATCGTTCAAAGTTGCGGCAAATTCATAGCGATTTACGGGATTGTTCCCCCGAAAGGTGCGGTCTGGATAACCGCTCATGCAGCGATAGCGTTCCACTAGTTGTTTTACTGCTTCATAAGCCCAGTGTCCCGGAGCAACATCTCGCAACTGGGAAACGCTATTTACTTGACCCAGTGGTTCTTCTGTATAATCATCTAGAGAGGTATAGCCCAAGTTTTGAGCTATGGCTTTGGGGGTTGGCAAAAGGGCTGAACTCAGAATGCAGGTTAGCCCTGCAATAATGCTAATTTTAGATTTCTTCATCAAGATTCCTCACACTAATAATTGTAGGTTGGGTTGAGGAACGAAACCCAACAGCCAAGGAGATTGGTGTTGGGTAACGCTTACGCTCTACCCAACCTACGCGCTCACACTAATAATTGTAGGTTGGGTTAAGGAACGAAAACCAACAGCCAAGGAGATTGGTGTCACGCCCGCTAGGAAACATTATAAGCACAAAAAAATAGGTCGTTTTGTACTCTATGTTACCAAAATATGGTCATCATGGTTATTGTTTCACGCTCCGGCGCTGCCCACTATAATGAGAAATATTATTGATAAGGATGCCCTTTTATTGCTTCGTAACTTGCTCGATGAGATAGCCACGATTTTCCAGAAGCTGAATCAAACCCTCTTCCCCCAATAGGTGACCCGCACCCACAACCACTAAATAGTCCTTTTTTTGTTGCAATAAGAATTCAATTATCGGGAGCCAGTTGCGATTGCGCTGAGTCAGGAATTTCTCTTTAAGATCCGGATAGTCAGCAAAACTTGCCAGAAATAAAGCTGTAAACTCTGCTAAATCACCGTTAAACCAAGCAGTAATCAAATTATTGAAATAAGTTTCTAGGGTATCTAGTTCCAGTAACGTTTGCAATAATAAATCCTCTTGTTCTTCAGCTGAAAGATTATCAAACAGATTAATTTGATATTCTAGGGTTTCCAAGGCAACAATTTCTTTATTTTCTGCCACAGCTTGCCGGAAGAAATATTGATCCACCCCATAACTTGCTTCAAAACCTAATTGCTGCAATTTTAAAGGGAGAAAAGAGAAGGTAAAAAACCAGGGTTCAAAATTGTGAAACGGCTCCATGGGTAAACCCAATTCCGCCGCCTTTTGTTTAGCTAAATTGTAGGTCTGGGCACTGAGGGTACCTATGAGAGTCTCCTCGGCTTCTGGTTGGGCTTTTTGCAACACCAGTTGCTGTACTGCCCTATCTTGAGCCTCATTGAAATTTACCTCAAAAACCACTCCCTCTGCGTCGTCAAATGCAGCTTCCATAGGCTGGGGTAGGGGGTAGTTCTCCGCTTTCAGAAAGTGAACTGAACCGAGTAAATAGAGGGTGTTTTGGGGTGAGTCCACTTTCCAGAGAAAGGTTTTGCTTTCCTGGGTTTGGGCGTTAGCCACATTGGAAGCTGTGGGGGTAAAAATGACTAGGGTGATTGATAGGAGATTGATGAGTAGCTGGGGGATAGATTTAGAAGTTTCACGCAGAGGCGCAGAGGCGCTGAGAGGTTTTGCTATTTTCATTTTGAATCGTGATTTTAGGTTCTGGGTTTGGGGCAGGGATAGAGAGATTGTTCTCCCGCAAAAGATTAATATGCTCAATCATGCCCCACTTAGCTTGGTAAATGCAATTTTCGATAGAATGACCTACACCAGTAAACCCTTCCAGCTCAGGTGAGTAAAAGCAGAAAAAATCTGGCTCTTGGGTAGCTTCAATCACAAGTGAATAGGGCAAATCAATCATATATCTAACCTCATTTCTTAATGCCTGCTGCTTTGAGAATAGCATGACATGTACCAGTAGGGACTTTTTTGGCACCATGATAGTCTACTCTAATAAATTTAACTATCCGAAAACCATTACTTTCTAGTAGTCGAACCAGCTCACTAAATTTCACTACCTTCTATCTTTATAGATCTCTCCTTGTAGTTTAAGGGTAAATGGTATACCTTGGCTACTACAACTGTAACACATTTTGCATAAACATAAGTTTGTATGTTAAGATTTATTAATTATAAGCCACCGGTAGGAATAGAGGAGATTAATTGGCGGGTATAGTCTTGTTGTGGTTGGCTGTAAATCCTTTCTGCGGTGTCAATTTCTTCAATCTTCCCCTTATTCATGACAATAATGCGATCGCTCATAAACTTCACTACACTTAAATCGTGAGATACAAATATATAAGTTAAACCAAATTCTCCTTGTAATTTTTTCAATAAGTTGAGCACCTGAGCTTGGACGGAAACATCTAGGGCGGACACTGATTCGTCGCAAATGATAAATTGAGGGTTAAGAGCTAAAGCCCTGGCAATGCAGACTCTTTGCCTTTGTCCACCGGAAAATTCATGGGGATAGCGATGGAAACAATCGGGACTTAAGCCTACCCTTTCTAAGAGATAACCTACCCTTTCTCGACGCTTGTTTCTAGTTCCTCCTATTTTGTGAATCACCATGGGTTCCATGATCGTCTTACCCACAGTCATGCGGGGGTTGAGGGAATTATAGGG
>JACONB010000172.1 GCA_014323965.1 Prochloron sp. SP5CPC1
GAGGGGAATCGACAAGCGCGGGGAGTCCATGTATCCCGACGCTGACCCTACGGGTACAGCGTGGGACTTATAGCTCCCCGAACCCCTCAATAGTTAAATCGGAAAAAATGGCAGCCTTGGGACAACTCATTGCCGGGGTAGCCCATGAAATTAATACTCCCCTGGGAGCGATTCGCTCTTCTGTCCAGAACATTGCCGATTTTTTGCAGGAATACCTGGAAGTACTCCCGCAATTTTTCCAGGAACTATCTCCTCAATGTAATGAGTATTTCTTAGCTTTACTACAACAGCAAAGTAAACAAACCACTGTTTTATCCACGAGAGAAAAACGGAAATTGAATCGGGCTTTAAAAAAACAACTGTGGGAACAGGGAGTGAAAGAAGCAGATTGGATCGCTTCTACTTTAATTAACATTGGAGTTTACAATATCGAACCGTTTTTGCCTCTTTTAACAGAAGAGTCAGAAAGCGAAAAAGTTCTGAATATGGCCTATCAATTCGCCACTTTACGTACCAGTATGGCAACAATTGCTACTGCTGCGGAACGGGCAGATAAAGTAGTATTTGCCCTGAAAACCCATGCTCGTTACGATAATTCTGGACAAAAGACAGAAGCTAAGATTACTGAGGGCATCGATACGGTATTAACCATTTATAACAATAAACTGAAACAGGGCATTGAACTGGTGAAAAACTATGGGGATATTCCCTCGATTCTCTGTTACCCGGACGAACTAAATCAAGTTTGGACCAATCTAGTACACAATGGCATCCAAGCCATGAATAATAAAGGTACCCTAAGTATTGATGTTAATAAATATATTAACTTATTGAAGGTAATGATTACTGATAACGGCACAGGAATACCACCGGAGATAAAAAATAAAATATTTGAACCTTTCTTTACCACTAAACCGCCCGGAGAAGGCAGTGGCTTAGGATTGGATATTGTCCAGAAGATTATTGACAAACATCAAGGAACAATTGAGGTAGAATCAGTACCGGGAAAAACGACTTTTACCGTCTTTCTTCCCATTCATAACCCTTAAATGGGGTATAAAAAAGTGACGGGATCGGAGCATTGCGCGATCAGGTGGCAGAATTAGTTGTTTTTTCCCCTCCCACAACAGCTAGGCAAGGTATACTATCTACTAGAGAACGGTTCGGTCGGTTTTGGTATTAAGAATAAGATCTTGGAAGCTATGGCTGCTGGAACACCAGTAGTGGAGAGCGAGAGCAAGGCTCCGCTACGCGAGCGCAGTTTGGAAGGGTTGAAGGTGGACGGGGATAATGTTCCAGGAAGTCGGGGAGTATGTGGGGGCGATCGGTCGGTTATTTGATTCGGAGCAACTGGGAGTTAAGCTATCCAGTAATGAACGCGCTCCTATCGAGCAGGAGTATACCCGGGAACGTGCGGGAGCGCTCGATGAAAAAGTTGGACAAATTTAATGTTTTGTTAACCGCAGATGCACGCTGATAAACGCAGATGAATACAGATTTTTTGATGATTTTGGGGTTCAGAAAGTAGAACGAAAAATGGACAGTACAGCAATTTTATCTAAGTTCAGAAAAAGCGATTTATATCTTTGTTTTAAATTAACATGTATTTTACCCACCAAAGCTTGTATAATAAGGAAGTAGAATGAAAAATGGACAGTATAGGTGCCCGCCAGACGAAATTACCTAATTCTAGTAGTTTTTAAATGAGTTAAGACCAGAAACATTAAATATTGTTACAAAAGTTGACCTGAAAAATAGTCTATAACATATAATATGGATATAGGGTAGAGAAGTGGACAATTTTTTTGACAACCATTTTCGGTCATTGTTGGAAATTAACATATATACTAAAAAATAATGAAAGGAAAACAAGTTTTACTCACAGGTGGTACAGGGGGACTCGGACTGGGTGTAACACCAGCGGTTTTAGGTCGCGGTGCAATGGTAACAATTCCCTATTGCAGCGAAAACAACCTCCAAAGACTCAAAGAAAAACTCTCCGCTGCTGATTTCTCTCGTATCCGCTTTGTCAAAGTGGACTTAATGGTAGAGTCCGCAGTAGAAAAATTAATCAATGACCTAGGACGAGTAGATATATTAATTCATTTAGTCGGCGGTTTTAGTATGGGAAGAACCCATGAACTTAGTTTCCAAGACTGGCAAGAATCTTTTAATTTAAACCTCCATACTACTTTCCTCGTCTGTAAGCACAGTTTGAGAAAAATGCGTCAGCGAGGATATGGGAGAATAGTAACCGTAGCCTCCAGAGGGGCAGTAGAACCAGGAGCACAACTGGCAGCTTATTCGGCGGCTAAAGCAGGGGTAGTAGCCCTCACCAAGGTGATAGCAGCCGAAACCGTCGATATGGATATTACCGCTAATGTGGTCCTCCCCAGCATTATCGATACCCCCAGCAACCGGGAAGCAATGGGTAAGGACAATGCTGATAAATGGGTCAAACCCGAGTCTTTAGCAGAAGTGATTTGTTTTTATGCATCAGCCGCAGCCAAAGATGTCAGCGGTTCTGCCATCCCAGTTTACGGCAATGCCTAGGTATAGCGCTTATCCAAATCTTATACTTAAATTATTTTTTTTTTAATAATGTAGATAAATCGCCTTAATATCTTGTGGTAAACTATTATTTAGCATCTGATGACCTTTTAGGAGCAATTGTTTTACTTTTGCGGGGGAAACCATCTCCCCCTCTGCTTGGAAATGTGCTGCAATGCGAGTTTCGCTCCAGTGGAAATTATCTGACATAACTATTATTAAACGAAGGACCGGATCTATTAGCTCCAAACCTTGCTCCAGATAACACCAAAGTGGGGGTGGTGCGGCTTTTAAATTGTAGTTAATTGCCGAAACGGGAGGTAATTCTACATGATGGATATAAAGTCCCGTCATATCGATCAGCCAATTTTGCCAAGAATAGGACTTGGAGTTGCTCCCCTCAGGGAGTGATATTTCTCGCATTTCGTAGAAGATATCTCTCCAAGTCAAGGCAAAAAGATAGTCCCCTTGGACTTTCGATTTCGTGCCATGGGCAATTAAAGTATAGACAATGGCACTGTAACGACAGAAAATAGCCGTGAAATACTTTCCCTGCTCTGGATAAAGCTGAAACAAACTCAACAAAGAGCGATCGCCCTCGTGCAATAAAGATTTGACCAAAGGATGTTTAGATTCAGGAAAACGGGGAATTTCCACCATTGAGGGTAACTTAAGGATCGTTGACACTTTCCAGCCTTTTGTTAGAATAGGCTAGTTGAGATATACAGCTATTTTGACTTCTTTTTTCCCACTCACCCTTTATCTGGGTGCCTTTTTACCCGCTCTCACAGATAGTGTCTTTTCCACCCAGGGCATAATGGTAATGCTCTTAGCTGCCTATGCCGTTGCCATGTGGATGTTTCTAACCAGCGCGCCGAAAGTGCATACCATCATGGTGTCTGATCTAGGAATAGCCAAGCAATTTTACGAAGGTCTTCTCGATTTGCCCGTAGCGGAAGTTCCCCTGCACTATTACTATGATTACGAGCAAACTATTGGTGCAACCGGTATCGATCCCCTCTATATGTCAGCTACTTCAGGAGTGGCTACTCAAACTAGAGGTTCTGACGGACTGTGGTATCAACTCAAGAAAAATACCCAGTTGCACGTTATTTCTGGAGCAAGTTTAGGGCGCAAAAATCGTCAACGTCACGTTTGCTTTGACCGGGAATGTTTAGAATCAGTGCTGCTGCGGGTACAGTCTCGACGCCTGAAATACAAAGTGCGCCGGTCATCGCCTCTCAATTTTCTGGTGAAAGATATAGAAGATCGGGTGATTGAAATGGCAGAAGTTGACCATTAAAAACCTAAACTCCCTTGCATAGTTTAAACATTTAGGGTTAAATCTAAATCACCCGCAGTTTCTGGGTGCGTAACTCAGTGGATAGAGTAGCTGCCTTCTAAGCAGCGAGTCGTAGGTTCGAGTCCTACCGCACCCGTTCTCAGTACTACAATTTTTTTTGCCAGAAGTATTGACAAAAATTACTTATAATTTAGATAATAGGCTCAAGGCTAAAAATTGAAATTAATTCTCATTATACTCCCAGTATACACAATCAAAGTTTAGACCAATGATGGTCATCCCTAACAAGAGGGAAATCTTGTGATTAGAGAAAATTCTTGAATTTATTCAAAAATTTTATCAATAGTGTTAGAATAGCAGATGCAGATAAGAAGCAAAAACAGACAATGAAGATTTCCCGACGTATATTTGTCGGCGCAAGTGCAGCCACAGCCGCAGTTGCAGCTACTCAACTGGGTAAAATAAAAATAAGCACGGCCAATACAGGTCAAATCAACCTCTATTCCTCCCGTCACTACAATACTGATAATGAGTTATACGATAACTTCACCCAGATCACTGGGATTAAAGTGAATCTAGTGGAAGGGAAAGCAGATGAATTAATCGAACGGATTGAAAGTGAAGGTCGCAATAGCCCGGCAGATATACTCATTACCGTAGATGCAGGTCGTCTGGGGCGAGCAGATCGGGAAGGTATTTTTGCCCCTGTTGATTCACTAATACTAAAAGAAAAGATTCCCCCTCACTTGCGCCATCCTCAAAATCACTGGTTTGGTTTTTCTAAGCGAGCCAGGGTCATCATGTACAATAAGGATAGGGTAAATCCGGCAGAACTATCCACCTATGAGGATTTAGCCAATTCTAAGTGGGAAAAAAGAATTGCCATCCGTTCTTCTAATAATATCTACAATCAGTCCCTTGTTGCTTCCCTTATTGAAGTTCACGGCATGGAGGAAACAGCGAAGTGGTGTCGCGGTTTAGTAGCCAACTTTGCCCGACCTCCTCAGGGAAACGACAGGGCGCAAATTGAAGCA
>JACONB010000173.1 GCA_014323965.1 Prochloron sp. SP5CPC1
ACAGATTTGGAGTCTCCTTATTTGGTGACTAACGGGAGTGGGGAGGTGGTTTCCCGGTATGTGTACGCGGGAGATACCCCTTTGTTGCGGTTGGATGAAAATGGGGAAGCGGTGTACTATTTAACGGATGCTCTGGGCAGTGTGATTGGTTTGGCGAATGGAAGTGGAGGGAGTGCGACTCGTTTCCATTACGACAGTTTTGGCAATTTGCGGGGGGCGACGGGGACAAAAACTGCTGTTTCTCCGGCAGCGGGGGGCGATTTCCGTTTCCAAGGGCAATGGTTGGAGGCAAATACTGATTTGTACCATTTCCGCGCTCGGTATTATGACCCGGAAACAGGGCGGTTTGTGACGAGGGATCCGGTGGATATTGTTGAAAGGGAGCCGGAAAGTAGCAATTTGTACCAGTTTGCTTATCATAATCCACGGGTTTATACGGATCCTAGTGGGGCGATTACGCTAAATGAGCTTCAAATCAGAAATACCGTGCAAAATATTTTGAGTACAATACGGCAAAACATCATATCAGGTCTCAGGGATGAGGTTAAAGACAGAGCATTGGGAGTCGCTGGAGATATATTGAATAATTTCATCAGTAAAATGCTACCAGTAGATTTTAATCTTCATAACGACAGAATTGACAAGTATACGAGTAATCCCAAGAAAGATCCGGGAATCATACTAGAAGAGTTGGTCAGAGATACAGTTTGCGATCTTCTTAGTGGTGCTGGAGTTCCAACCGACGCATTTAATAGCGTATGGATAACTCCTCGTATAACAGTAGGTGGAGTTCCGCAAACTAATGGTGTTAATTGCAATCGTGAGTATCAAAGTCCAGGTGTTAGAATAGATAAAAACTTGCCGAATCCCGACTTCTTAATTTCTGGTCATCCTCCGTTAGAAACAAACAATGGTAAAAAATCATGGTTAATAGGAGATTTCAAACTTAATCCTAAAGGAGCAATAGATTATGTTAATAAAAATCATAAGCAGTGGCAAGCAATGAGCGCTTACGCAGAAGAAAGAGAGTATATTCCTTTGGCAATGTACATTAATTTCTATCAACCTAAAAGTCCGGTATATGTAGAGGAAGCGAAAGGAAAAGCTTTACGCGAGGGTGTTTTACTTTATTTTGTAAGTCTAACTGCAATTACAAAGTAATGCTTATAAAGACGTAATTTTTATACTTAGTAAAATGAAAAGTACTGATAAATAGGCCAGCTCATGCAAGGGAAAAATATGATATCATTTTTTGATTTAGTTGAACAAGAACTCTATCCAGAATCTTATTTGCCGAAAAGATATTTTTATGATTCTGGCAAGGAAGAATTTAGGCAAGCTTATATAAAAGCTTGTTTAAAGTTAATGAAAACTGAATTTGACCCTAATGAAAGACTGATTGACGGTGGTGAAACTATATTAATGTATGTAGTTCAAACTGGTAGACTAGATTTAGTTAAATTTTTAGTTGAAGCTGGTGCAAATGTTAATCTTCTCGATTATGATGAAATCACATTTGCATTAAATGAAGCAGCAGAATGTGGTTGGAAAGAAATATATGATTATTTAGCACCTTTGACATCTTCAGAACTTAGGTTAAGAGTAGAAAAAAGCTTACCCAAAGATTATTGGTGCTTTAACAAAAAATGAAAGCAAATTGGAGGGTAAAACTGATTTGTACCATTTCCGCGCTCGGTATTATGACCCGGAGACGGGGCGGTTTGTGACGAGGGATCTGGTGGATATTGTGGAGACGGATTTGAGCATCCCAAGTATAAGTCGTGGTTTCTCCATTTACAGTCTGGGAGGTAATATTGCCGTTGTTGTCATATTGGTAGGTGCTTTTGTTTCATTCCTGTAAAGAGTCCAATTATCCATATATCTGGTATCTTTTTTATTTATATCTTCTTGGACCGAAATTAAAGCTGCAACTGCTTTCAAGTCCCCATATTGAATAGCCCACAATAAAGCGTAAAAAGGATCGTCACGGGGTTCTTCATCCACTAAATTATAATAATACTCTGCGGGTATTTCTATATTCCCCATTTTACCCTGCCAGGTTCTCTCTGCCATTGCACGTAGTCCTAAAGAGGTTAGTGGCGCTAAATAATCAAATATTTCTCGATTTTGACCGACGGCAGCTATGTTTAAAGGAAAATCATCTAGCTCAAAACTACCAATTACATTGACATAAGCACCAGCCTCAACTAGCAATTTAACCAGATCTAGAGAGTCTTCAAAGACTGCTTCCATTAACGGGGTAAAGTCACAATCAGTACTGTCTCTTGCATTTATATCTTCTACAACTGGAATTAAAGCTTTCACGGCTTCCAAGTCCTTCCCTTGAATAGCAAGAAACAAAGCATCAAGAGGATTTCCATCCGCTAAATTGTAATATTCTTCTATAGACATTTTTACTTGTCCCTCCTTTTATCTTTGTACTTTCAGTATCTCTACTTCTGGGGATTTGTTCCTGTAATACCAGGAAATAAAGTCAAATATTGAGGATACACTCCCTTACTAAATGCTTTTTGACTAACTTTGTGAAGGTCTAAGGTGGTTTTACCACCAATCATTGTTATGTAAAAAGCAATTGGAACAACCTGATGTCTATTGGAAAAGGAAGCGTAGTTCACTATAGCTTGAAATTGAGCCTTTTTAGAATCTTTTTCGACTCTACTCCAACTCCATTTGATATCCCCAATTAGATAGGACTTGTCTCCCTTCCCCTTAGCAAAATCAGTTGAGGCGGGTCCACCATCTTTCTTGATAAGAAAATCTGGATTTGGGTGCCGGGCATTTTTGAGTCTTAGGTTGGCTGAAAACTGTCCAATATTTATCCCGTCACTTATAGGATTACCATTGCTTGATATTTCTGGTTCAAACCAAATGGAATTCAAATAATCTGGAAGAAATTGGCCGATAAATTTTTTAAACTCTCCCCTTATTAGTTTTTCCCATTGGCCACCTAATTGATTTACATTAATCTTCCCAGATTCACCTGAAACAAATTGGCTTAGTGTCGGATCTAATGAAGCTAGATTGGCAAAAATATTTTTTGCTACACCAGTTATTATATCAGTTGCCACCCCTTTCGCTTTATCTATAAGGTATTGTCTGACAAAATTAGTAATATGCAGTTGAACGCTATTTAAGGCGTCTTGTGTTCTAAGACCAGCTTGTAACTGGACCAGCGTAAACAACCCCGTCGGATCGCCATAAACCCGTGGATTATGATAAGCAAACTGGTACAAATTGCTACTTTCCGGCTCCCTTTCAATAATATCCACCGGATCCCGACTTACAAACCGCCCCGTTTCCGGGTCATAATACCGAGCGCGGAAATGGTACAAATCAGTATTTGCCTCCAACCACTGCCCCTGGAAACGGAAATCGCCCCCCGCAGCCTCCGAAACAGCAGTTTTTGTCCCCGTCGCCCCCCGCAAATTGCCAAAACTGTCGTAATGGAAATTAGCAGCACTAGCTCCACTTCCATCCGCTAAACCAATCACACTACCTATTCCATCCACACCCGTAATGTAACCAAGCTGCCTATTTCATAAGAGGTTCCAAGTAGTCACATATGTCTTGATAACCGACAAATTTAGCCATGCTGTATGCTGTTTCTTGATACATATTTTTAATATTCACATCTGCACCAAGTTCAACTAAAGTTTTGGTAGTTTCTAAATCCTTCGCCAACATCAACGCGGTGTCAAAGTCTCCATCATCATCTAATTGAAGATTAACATCGGCTCCTTGTTCCACTAACAGCTTTATCATTTCCACATTGCCACATCGGGCAGCCCATATTAAAGGGGTAGTATCTATAGGATTGTTTAGTTCTGCGCCTTGGTTAATTAGCTCCAAGACACGGTCAACGTTATTTTCTTCAATTGCATCTAGGATTTCAAACCGTAATATTGCATTCATTTTTATACTCACTCATAAAGGTATCAGCAGCGAAAATCTCAATTAAATCACAGAAACTCTATTACAACTAGTTTACAGAGTCTCTGAGAGAATTTAGGTTTAATTTTTAGTCTTGTTAAAGAAGCTAATCACCTCCAACTTGACGCCTCGACGCAATGTCTCTTTGATTGCTTGTTTCTCATGGGCTGGTTTGTCTTTAAAGAGAGTAATGTACAAGATAATTGGAACAAATTGGTGACCTCGATTGCCATTTTTGATAAGATAACTAGGTTGTGCATAGTTGGTTAAAGCTTTCCACTGTCTATTCTTCCCTTGAAAGATAATCTTACTTACACTTCGTTTCACATCACCGCTTAGATAAGCAGGGGGATTTCTGTCTTTCGTGAATGGTCCACCTCGTTTGAATATGAAATCAATTCTTGGATTCTGGTTCCGATCCAGCAAACTATAGGTGCCGTAACGTTGAGTAAATTCCTCAGCTGTTGGAACTGACTCCCCACATCGAAAACCATTGGTTTCAGGATTTCCCGAAATATGCAGGTCTACTTCAAACCAAGTACGATTTTTTACTCCCTCTGGTGTAGGAATGAGTCTACATATATGTCCTCTGAGCAGATTATCAAAACGGTTTCCACTTAAAAAAGTACCACCAAGGAACTCTGTGGAGACGTCAAAAGGTAGCAAACTTTTCAGAGTTGACTTAATAAACTCTCCAGCCACACCCCGTGCTGTGTCTATCAGTTCTTGCTTAATTTGCTGGAAGGCAAGTCTTTGAGCATTACGAAGTATTCTGTCTATTGATTGAGCAGCATTCAATTCATTTAGGGTAATCGCCCCAGTAGGATCGCCATAAACCCGTGGATTATGATAAGCAAACTGGTACAAATTGCTACTTTCCGGCTCCCTTTCAACAATATCCACCGGATCCCGACTTACAAACCGCCC
>JACONB010000174.1 GCA_014323965.1 Prochloron sp. SP5CPC1
ATATTTAGCCATGGTTATTAGTTGTTTATTATTAGTTTTGACATTTTAGGGAAGTGGTTGATCAATGACCAATGACCAACCACCCATTACCCCTAACTCCGCAGAGTAACTTGGAATTGGGACTCTAAGGCTTTGCGGACTTTATCCTGGACTTGTTCCACTTCTTCATCGGTGAGAGTGTGATCGCTCCCCCGATATTTGAGCCGAAAAGCTAAACTTCTTGATCCGGTCGGCACATTGTCGCCAGTATATACATCAAACAACTCTACTGTCTCCAATAAAGACCGAGCTGCCTTTTTTATTGCTATCGTAAGTTGGGCGACAGAAACCGTAGAGGGAGCAAAGAAAGCAATATCCCTTTCCGCAGCAGGATAGGTAGAATAAGGACGGAACAGAGATGGCATCGCCTCTTCTGGACTCTTTGCCTTTAATAAAACATCGAAACTGAGTTGAAAGACATAGACTGCTTCTGGTAAGTCTCGTTCTTGTCGCAACTGGGGATGTAATTGGCCAAAAATACCCCAACGTTTCCCATTTAACCACAAAGAAGCAGTGCGCCCAGGGTGAAGTCGTGGATCTGACTGATCCGGTTTATACTCTACATTGAGCAATAAACTCTCGAAGGCACTTTCCAACATGCCTTTTGCTTCGTACCAAGTCATGGCACCTTCCTTTCCACCCCGATGAACGCCACCGAAAATGCCTCCTATGGCATCCTCCTCCGCCAGCCCCGGCGTCGAGCGCCAGAAAACCCGACCGATTTCAAAACTATTCAGGGGAAGATTACCTTGAGATTGGTTATAGGCAAAAGCGTCGATTAAGCCGTCAATTAAATCAGTGCGCAGGGCGGAATACTCTGCCAACAGGGGATTTGCTAAGGTTATTTCCTCTCTGGAAGGCTTCACTAAGGAGTAGTGCACCACTTCCGTCAAACCTAGGGAGCGGAAAGTTTCTCTCACCCTTCTCCTCAGCTTTTCACTATGGGAAAGATAACCTGGTTCCGTTGCTTTGGGCAGGGTTTCATCGATGCGATCGTAACCGTACAGACGAGCCACTTCTTCAATCAGGTCAATTTCTCGCTCCAGGTCTCCATAGCGGTAAGGAGGTACAGTTACGTTCCAAGCATCTGTCTGAGTTTCTCCCAACTTTTCCAAAGTGCATCCCAAAGCAGAGAGTATCTCCTCCACCTCTGGAGCTTTCATCCCCTCAATACCCAAAACTTGGTTAATTCGTTCCAGACGCAGTGGGATAGCTTCACGATGAAGAAGATCGGGTCGCTGATCCACTATTGCTTGCGCTACAGTCCTGCCACCTGCTAATTCCTCCAACAGGGCGATCGCTCGAAACATGGCCATTTCCAACTCTGCCATATTCACGCCTCGTTCGTAGCGTCGGGACGCTTCCGTGGGCAAACTTTGACTCCTGGAGGAACGACGCACCACCACCGGGTCAAACAAAGCTGCTTCCAAGACAATATTTTTCGTCCCCTCATGCACTTCCGTCTCTAGTCCTCCCATGACCCCAGCGAGAGCAACCGGGCGATTGTTAGCCGTAATCAGCAGATTCTGTTGCTCAAGTGAGCGAGTTTTACCGTCTAGGGTTTTCAGAGTTTCACCAAGTTCAGCAAACCGAACCCCCATAGTCAGTTCTTCTCCCCCACCCAACCGTTCCCGGTCAAAAGCATGAAGGGGCTGTCCCCATTCTAAGAGAATATAATTAGTTACATCCACCACATTGTTAATTGGTCGTATTCCGGCAGCTTCCAGTCGCCGTCTCAACCACTCTGGAGATGGACCAATTTTCACTCCGGCGATGGCAGTACCAATATATGCAAAACAAGCTTTTTTATCGGTAATGTTTAATCTCAAAGATTTATTGAAGGGCAGATAAATTTTTGGACGTCTTGAGGGGAGGCGCACAGATGCTCCTGTCAGAGCTGCCACCTCCCGAGCAACTCCTACCATACTCAGAGCGTCAGCACGATTTGCTGTTGCCGTCAGGTCTAGGATAAAATCATCCAGACCCAACAAAGGTCGGACATCTAGACCGGGTTGTAAATCCCCGGGGTCGAAAATATGAATTCCTTCCGACTCTTTAGCCAATCCCAATTCTGCCAGAGAGCAGATCATTCCATCCGAGGGCACCCCCCGCAGTTTTGTCTTGCGAATTTTTAAGTCTACTGCTGGCAAATAAGTTCCCAAAGTCGCCACTGGCACGTAAATATCCCGATTTACATTTGCTGCCCCGCAGACTATATTTGAGAGAGTTGTTTCCCCGATATCTACGGAACAAACTTTGAGCTTATCCGCGTTAGGATGGGGTTGACATTCTACCACCTTCCCCACTACAACTCCCTGAGCACTCTGACTCTTGTCTTCTATGCTTTCTACTTCAAATCCTGCCTTCGTTAGCTTTTGAGCCAACTCAACAGGAGTAAGATTCACGTCTACTAATTCCCGCAGCCAATTGAAAGATATCCGCATCTACTAGTCGCTTGAACTACCTCAGCTCAATCATTTTAGCTTGTATCAGCCATTTATTTTCCACCAATTACCTGGCAAGGGTTATCATATAACCTTTTTATTTCTCTAACATCTTAGGGTAATTTTAGACTCTAATTTACGCAATCTTTATCAAATTTTTACATTCCAATGGTTAAAATCTGGATAGAGCAGCCGTTATAGAAGTAAAGTAAGATATACTGTTATCAGATAGCTGAAGGCTTCGGTATTGCGCGAGTTATTTCGAGGCAATTATGACGCTGAGTCAAAATTATGGCAGGAGAAGCAATCTAGAACCATCTGGTAATAAGTCCCAGTGCGGACAAAGTAAAATTGGTGATGCTAAATGAGCTACTGCTTAAATCATAACTATATTTATCCCAAGAACCCAGATAATACCAAAGTCTGCCAAGCTTGCGGCGCTCAAATCCTGCTACACGATCGCTATTTCTCCCAAAAAATACTCGCGCTTTGGAGGTTTTGGGGCAACTTTTTTAGCCACAGATTTATCTCTGCCTGGTAAACCCCATTGCGTCATCAAACAATTAAGACCTTCTAGCAATGGGCCTGAGGTCTTCAAAATGGCGAAAAAGCTCTTTGAAAGAGAGGCAGAAACCCTCGGCAGAGTTGGCAGCCATTCCCAAATACTCAGTCTCAGAGACTACTTTGAGGATAACCAGCAATTCTATCTGATTCAGGAATGTGTGGTAAGATAAATGGTATATGGCTCTTCCGGGTTATGAATAATAAGTAAAACTTATATACCATCCAGTAAAGCTTTCAGTCATTCGATTGCTGGAATAAATGTATAGTTTGATACACATATCCCCACGATTACCGAAGATCCATATCTTTAGCTTCCCATGTAAACCCTTGTATGTAGGAAACTCAATGAAAATCGCGATCAAATTCTTTCAAACTCTAGTAATCGCTGTGGCGATTTCAGTAACTCTATTAAGCATTCCTGGGATGGCTGCCCCAGCCGCAGCTCAAGAATGTAATGGCCCGGCAGTTCTACCGCGCTCCCACGGCATGGTGAGCCGAATCAACGTGAAAGATTTCAACAAAAGCATGGATTATTATCAGAATACTCTGAAGTTGAAATGCAATCCAACGTTTTTCACTCCCCCCTATTGGGCAGAGTTCTATCAGCCCGACAGCCCGGAAGCAAGTATCGGGATCAATCCTAGCCAGCCTTTTGAATCGAAAAACGTTCCGACGCTGATTGTGCCCGATCTCGCTGAGGCTTGTGGAGCCATTAAAACCTCCATAACGGAGAGCGAGTATGCTGACAAGGGCGTATGCCTTGCTTTCTTCACCGACCTAAGCGGGAATACTTTGGCTTATCGTCAGGAGAAGTGGTCTGGTGAGGAGCCAGAGAAGCAATGCAAAAAAATCATCTCAAATCAATGTGCTCCTCTTAACCAATAAATAACCTCCTCCTTAGTGATCGACTGGCGGCAACATTAACTCCAGACTGACTGACGCCTTTTGGCAGATTGCTTAACTGCAAGATTACTAACTATCCCGCCCCACCATCGGGCGGGATAATTTTATCAGTGCACCGGTCTTAGTTGTGCGAAGGGGGTAAACACCCGAAAAACTTGGATTACAATCCCAGAACAGGGGAAATGGACCGGGAGAAATACGTCAACATCACCACAAGGAGCAGATCTGACAGGAGCAAAAGTAACTCAGGGACAACTGAGCAGTGCAAAGTTCAACTGGCAGACGATTCTTCCTAATGGCAAACGAGGTAGGTTTTTATATTAACTGCTAATGACAATATTTATTCATATACATAAGATTTAATAAATAATGTATCTATAAAAAGCATTTTACGAAAAGATGGTAGAACGCTTGCATGTTCCTCGTGGTTATAGTGTGTTTATAGTCTACCTTTCTACTAACTAGCCATTTGGGATTAGCCATACCGAGTCACTGTTTTGGAGCTATACCTTACTGAAGAAATATACAGTATATATAAACTGGTCTTTCTATGCAGGTGGTCACTAATACAGGTTGTACTGTACTTGGAAATACTCACATTGTGTAAGCCAAAATTGACATGGCCTAAAATCCACTGCATACTACAACATATGTAATTATATCTCAGGAGCCCATTGTGGTCCCACCACAAAAAATTTATCACATCTAGTCCATGACCCAATTATTATTCATAAAATAATTCAAAGAATTTAAAGCAGCCTTTTTTGAATTATTAAGAATTTAAGTTTTCAACAAAATGATATAGAACATTAATTGAGTTGATATCCCATAATTTAGGGATCACTTAAAAGGTCAATCACTAGTCTTCAATCAGTGAAAGTTATGCTTTAAAATAATAATGGAGTACAAAGTTACAGTCAGTTTCAT
>JACONB010000175.1 GCA_014323965.1 Prochloron sp. SP5CPC1
TTGTTGTCTTTCCATCTTGAGACTAGCTCAGGGCATGACAGTGCAGGGTTCCTATTAGGAACCTATTTTGGCATGTTGAATTCTTGTGGCTTCAAAGGATGTTAGAATCCCCAAGCATTCCTACCTCCAAGCCTTCGTAGTAAAACATGCAATGTACATCATGTCAAATTGTAAGAAAGATGTCCATTGAGACCCCTTTTGTGACCGGATCGCCACCGTCAATAGATGGTGGTGGTTTTGGTAGGTGTGCAGGGTTCCATGGATTCTCCTAATTAATTCTGCTGACCGGGTCAAATTAGTTAAGCAACATTAATCTTTGCTTAATCTATCATAAGTCAGGCTTTGATTTTTAAACACAGCAAATAGACCAACAATTGGCCAGTAGCTCTATGCTGTTGACAGTTCCAGCTAGGTTTGTCCAACCTGGAATGGTGCATGGCTTACAAAAGGCACACAGTTATAAATTAGTACAACAAGTATTTGGCTCCACGTGTGTTTTAATGGCAAATATCTCTAAAACAGGATTATGCAAACTAGTTGGGTTTTCACTCAGCGGGTCACATTTAAAACTCTTATTAGCATACATCTTCCAAGACACTGATTAAACAGTCTAATACTTTATTGAAAACCAGCATGAATTGTCTTATATTACTGGGCATAAACATCATTGCAGCCATTTCTTAGCCACCACCTTTGATACCAGATACTACAGTTTTTACATCTTTTTTCACAACTTATAAAGCTGATACTTATGCCAGCAAAGTTTGAACAGTTATATTTAACCAAAGGTATCAAGTATTTGCCAGCATTATAAGGGTATTTTCAAAATCTTACACCATAAACTTTCCAAAGAGAAACAGCAAAATATATTTTACACCAAAGGGTAATGTTATTAAACTAACTTTTTTTTACTGAATACTCACACTGATATATTTATTAACTTAACAAAACGATGCTCAAATAGAGCACTTACTATAATACAACAATCATAAAATCAAATAAAACAGTCAGCTTTTGGGCATAATCTCTATTTCAAATATATACTTCTGAGGCATTAAATCGATTGATAAAAGTTGAGCATAATAAACTGAAGCACCCTCTTTTAGCATACCGGAACTAGCCAGGATGATGCTGGGTTGAGTGATGGCGAAGGGACGTTCTTCAGCATCCGCTACAGCCCTTATCCTGGCATTACCGTGGGACGCAAAAAATGGCTTGCCTCCATTTTGCCGGGGGAAGTTTTGTAAGGATTTTAGCGTCAACTTAAGATTATTAATAATAACTTTAGTTACTTCTGCCAACAGTCCGTCTACATAGATAGGTACTTTTAGTTGAGGTAACTGGGAGGCTATACGCAGGGCAAGTAAGATTTCCTGCCCCCTACCCAAAGGGAAAGTAGGAATGAGGGCATTACCCCCACCTTGAATCACCTCCCAAATAGCCTGAAGGAGTTCTTTTTCTTGGGTTTTGCGACTGGGGTGAGTGACGTTGCCATTGACAGTCTCCGTAATTAAGATATCAGCATTGGGTAGGTCCGCTAATTTCAGTCCTGTGGTGGTACGACTGTTGGAAGTGTGAAAGTCCCCCGTGTATAAGAGAGTTTGGGATCCATACTGGAGATATATGCAGACAGCACCGGGGATATGTCCAGCATTAATAAAACGAACTTGCAGTCCTGGGAGGGGTTCAAAGTTTTCCCCCACCCCTTCTGTTTCCAGGTGAAAAATTGCCTGCTCCAGGTTCTCCAAGTCAAACAACTTGGGACAATCTTCATTCTGCTGCCATTGCAGGCCATCTTTGAGTATCACCCGGGCAATTTCTCTGGTAGCTACAGTAGTAATAGTCTTAGCTTTAGGAAAGCGATTGCGAAAAATGGGTAATGCACCGATATGGTCTAGGTGGGCGTGGCTGAGGAGTAAGAGGTCAGGCTTTTTTAAGAACTCCAAAGCAGGGAAGGGGTCTCGTTCTCTCAAACGGATACCACAGTCTAGGACTACTTCATAGGGTCCAATACAGACTTGGAAACAGGAAGCACCCACCCCGAACACAGCCCCCAAGGGAGTGACAGTGAGACGTTCAGCTATTTCTGTGTCCCTAACCACAGGTGCAGCAGTGGGGGTGTTGTAGTGATATATTGTTACTTCTGTCCCTTCCACCCAGACTCTTGCTTTCGTATTAGTACTAGGACTATAACAGTTCCACTCCCAATAGTAGTCGTGCTGTCGAGGAGGTTGCAGTTTCCAGTCTGTGATAGAGGTTTTTTCCTTCAGGGTGGCGATCGCTAATTCTGTATTAGCTTTATTACCTGTTTGTTGTTGCTTTTTGCGGTCAGACTTCCCTTTTGTCCCCTCCGACTCTAGGAGATCACCTGTCTGCAAAACCAACACTTCTCCTTTTCTTCTTGCTTCTATCTCCCAAAATTCTCCCGGTTTCATTCCCAGGTCCTTGCTTATGAGGGAGATTTTCAGAGGTTTTTGTTTGGAGCTATTGACTTGCAGCAGCAGTACTAGAGATTCTTTTTTGCTGATTTGCAGCACTCGTCCCCGGAGGGAGCATTTGTCCCCCTGAGCAGGATCTCCTTTTTTTCCCTGAGTAAGACTGGTTATTTTCCCATTAGAGTCCATACTGGGGATAAACTCCCAAGTTCCTTCACCCCCTTGTCCAAAGGAAGCCATTTTTTTGAGGCGAAACTTAGTGTTGTCAACACAGGTGAGGTAGTCAGCATCTTCTTCGGACTCTATAGTACCTGTGAGGACAAAACTAAATTCCAACTTAGAGGTTTCAGCAGCTTTTTCCTTCTTAGTAGGGGATAGGGTAACCTCCGGTTGTAGTTCTGCTGGGGTGGGAAAACCTTTCTTGCCACCGTTTTCCTTGATATAAAAGTGGAGTTCATCGAAGAGTTCTATATGTTCCAGGTCATAAAGAGATTGGCTCCCCTCCTTTAGGGGTTCAAGGGTGTACCCCAAGGTTTGCAAGTATTTGCGACGACGATAGAATAGTGTTGAAGATATACCATATCTTTGGAGAAGTTCCGATGCAGATAACATTAGTTTATTATTAGAGTTTAATATATAGGGAGCCACATTTTCCCACTCTCAAAGTATATCATTTTCAAATCCCAAATGCAAGGTTTTTTGGGGTTTAATTACAAAACTTAATATTCCATCTCGTTCTGTGGCTTTGTTCAATTCTTCCCTATCTTCCTTTGCGTCTTTGCGCCTTTGCGCGATTAAATAGTACAGTACTCTATTGAAACAACCATGGTATCGATCCGCAAACTACACCAACAACTGGTTGACAAAGAACGCTCCGCTGTGGAAATTGCTACAGAAACCTTAGAACGCATTGAAGTGCTAGAGCCAAAAATCCGCAGCTTCTTACATGTTACCCCAGAGAGGGCGCTGGAGCAGGCGAAGTTGGTGGATGATAAAATTGCTGCTAACCAAGAAATAGGTCTCCTGGAAGGCATTCCCATTGGGATCAAGGATAATATGTGTACCCAGGGCATTCCCACTACTTGTGGTTCCAAGATTTTAGCCAATTTCGTCCCCCCTTACGAGTCTACTGTAACGGGGAAATTGCAACAAGCAGGGGCAATAATGGTGGGGAAAACCAATTTAGATGAATTCGCTATGGGGAGTTCCACGGAAAACTCCGCTTATCAAGTGACAGCCAACCCATGGGACTTATCTCGGGTTCCCGGGGGTTCTTCTGGGGGTTCCGCAGCAGCAGTGGCAGCGTCTCAATGTACTGTTGCTCTCGGTTCAGACACGGGGGGGTCCATTCGTCAACCCGCTTCCTTTTGTGGCGTTTTCGGCATGAAACCCACCTATGGTTTGGTTTCTCGCTATGGTTTAGTGGCTTTTGCTTCTTCTTTGGATCAAATTGGTCCTTTTTCGAGAAATGTGGAAGATGCAGCTATTTTATTGGGGGCGATCGCTGGTTACGACAAGAAAGATTCTACCAGTTTGAAGGTAGAAATCCCCGATTATACCAAAAACCTCAAACCGGATTTTAAGTCCAGGAGGAAGTTGCGTATAGGGGTGATTCAGGAAACTTTTGGCCCTGGGTTGGATGGGGTTGTGCAGGAAAAAGTACAGCAAGCCATCGCCCAACTTCAAGAGTTAGGGGCTGAAATTCAAGAGATTTCCTGTCCCCGATTCTCCTATGGTTTACCTGTCTACTATATCATAGCTCCTTCAGAAGCTTCTGCCAATTTAGCTCGCTACGATGGGGTAAAATACGGTGTGCGATACCCAGGGGATAATTTAGGAGAAATGTACAGCAAAACCAGGGCTGCTGGTTTCGGAGAGGAAGTGAAGCGACGCATTATGCTGGGAGTCTATACTCTCTCTGCTGGATATTACGATGCTTATTATCTCAAAGCACAGAAAGTACGTACCTTGATTAAACAGGACTTTGAATCAGCTTTTGAAAAAGTAGATGTCTTGGTTTGTCCCACTTCTCCAGGTACTGCTTTCAAAGCAGGAGAAAAAACAGGAGATCCCTTGTCAATGTATCTTTCCGACTTAATGACTATTCCGGTAAATTTAGCTGGTTTACCTGCTGCTAGTGTACCCTGTGGTTTCGATAACCAGAGACTACCTATTGGGATACAACTCATTAGTAATGTACTGGGGGAAGATTTACTCTTTCAAGTCGCCTATGCTTATGAACAATCTACCAATTGGCATCTGAAAGAACCACCTTTGACGGTATAATAAAAGAGGGCGGGAAAACCCCGCCCCTACCAATTTTCAAGGAGGTAAAAGCTTGAGTTACGATAATGCCTGCAAATACTTAGCCGAACAATATCCAGAAGCATTTGTAGGCTGGTTGTTGGGAGTTACACCCA
>JACONB010000176.1 GCA_014323965.1 Prochloron sp. SP5CPC1
TAAAGACAAAGCGACGGCTCAAAAAGAAGTTAGTGGATACCCCAAAAACAAAACTGATCCCCAAAGCGGCTACATACCACAAATCAAAACTCATCACCAGGAGGGAGAAAACTCCAATATCAATAATAGTAGCACTACCCCCGGTGAAAAGATAACTAATAAATTGTCTTAAGGGCAATGGTAGTGAGGATTCTATCCCACTTTTAGTTTTTTTTTCCTTCCTCATGATAGTCTTCTTCAGTATTAACCGCCCAAATATTAGATTTATCTGTGACACCCCCCCTAATATTCTCCACAGCAGTTATAGCAGTGAGCATAGAGTCGTCTTGATTATTATAACGATGCATGCCGTTTCTGCCAATGAGATATAAATTCTCATAGGGATCCAAATAATCCCTCACCTTATCAAACTCAGAATAAGTGCCAAAATAGGCAGGATAAGTCTTGGGTACTTTCACCACTGTATAATCTAACACATCTTCTGATTTAGCAATAAAGCCAATTTTAACCAACTCACCCATATCTAAACTAGCCATTTCTGCCGCAGATTTTCCCCATAGGTCATCTCCTTCATAACAAAAATACTCTAATCCCAGCCAAACTTTAGAACTATCCTGAATCAAATCCCCTAATGAGTTCCTTGACGGGCATGGTGGAAAAGATATAGTCTCCCTCTACCCGCTGATAAGTCCCAGTTTCCACCTCATATACTTCTACACCAGTAACTCTTTCTCCCTGGGTATATATTTTTCTCACAGCAGTATTCAGATGTAATTTTCCTCCTCTTTCCTGAACCTGTCTAGCAACTTCTTCCCACAACTGACCGGGACCATATTTAGGATAGAGGAAGCGTCCGATAAAGGATGTTTCTACGTTTTTCTGGCGCTCTGAGGAAGAGTGTACTTTGAATATCTTCCTCAGATTATGTTTAATAGCCTTGGATATGGACACCCTTTTAACTCTTTGCGCTCCCCACTCTGCACTAATTTTATTACAAGGAATCCCCCAAACCTTTTCTGTATAGGATTTAAAGAAGGTGTTATAAATAACCCGAACAAAGCGATTGATAAAAAAATCTTCTAGATTTATTTCCTTCTGGATAGGAAAAATCCTAGCTATAATATAACTTAAAAGCATTTTTACAGCTCTCAAAAACCCCAGGTTAGATAGGGTATCCGGGCTGATAGTCAGAGGATAGTTAAAAAACTTTCTGAAGAACAAGATTCTAGATTGGCGATTCCGGATCAACATGATTCTATCTGTATTCTCAGGGTTTATTCCCTTATTTCCCTAGATTGATTCTGATAAGTGATGGTTAGTTCCTCATTTGACCTATTCTCAAAGGGGAGGATATTCAGCCACCAATCCATTACTAAGTCAGACTTGGAAAAAAATCGGTGCCCCCCAATATCCAGACGATAACCTTTATAATTTACCGTTCTCGAAATTCCGCCGATTTCATTACTCATTTCCAATATAATTGGCTTAATATCTGTTTTAGCTAACAATTCATAAGCAGCAGTTAAACCCGCTGGACCCGCTCCAATAATCAGTGCTTTTTTTCTCACTCATCACTCATCAATTATTTACCCATACAAAATAATCACCGCTAGTACATTTAGTGCAAAGCGGTGGCTTTATACCCAATGGTTGTATCTTACAAGAATAGATTATTGTCACAGATTTGTCAACCCAGTGAGGAAGGTTGAGCAGAACCTTGAGTCCCCAATTGAATTAATTCAATCTTATAACCATTAGGGTCTTCCACAAAAGCAATTACTGTAGAACCATGCTTCATAGGTCCTGGTTCCCTGGACACCTTGCCCCCTTTAGCTTTAATGTTATCACAGGTTTGGTAAATATCCTCCACCCCCAGAGCTACGTGACCATAAGCATTACCTAGGTCATACTGGTCAACCCCCCAATTATAGGTCAGTTCCAGAACCGTGTGGTCCGACTCATTCCCATAACCCACAAAAGCTAAAGTGAACTTACCGCTGGGATAATCTTTCTGCCGCAGCAATTTCATTCCCAAGACATTACAATAAAAATCCAGAGACTCCTCTAAATTACCTACCCGCAGCATAGTATGTAGCATTCGCATGACTATCTCAATTCTCCCCTAGTGTTAATGTCATAATAATCCATGTCTGAGGGATAGGGCAATACTTCCAGCAGAAATAATCAAACAAGCGATCGCCCCCAAGAGGTGGCTTTTCCCCTCTTCATTACGAGGATCCAGCCAAGGCAAATAGCTCACAGTGTACCCCCCCAAGAAACCCCCTAAATGTCCCCAATTATCAACTCGGGGCACTATCAAACCAAAAAGGAAAAAAGCAACTGCATAACCGAAATATGTTTGCCTGACCCCCGTATCTCCAGTAATTTGTCCCCCAGCTGTTAATGCTCCACACAGTCCAAAAATACCTCCTGACGCTCCTATAGCCAGATCCGAACCTTGTAGCAAAGTGGGTAATGCTTCAAAGTATCTTCCCGCTATACTTGTTAAAAGGGAACCACAGCCAATAGCAACCGTATAGATAACAACCAGCCGACGGAAACCGTACATTTGCCCCACCCTAGGAGCAAATTCCCGAATCCAAAGCATATTAAAGGTAATATGAAGCAGACTACCGTGGAGCCAACCAGAACTAAAGACAGTCCACCAACAACCAAACTGAAAAACTGGTATAGCTCCTGTAGCACCGAATACAAAGACGCTCTTCGAGGTAGGGGAGAGAAAGTACTGCAAGCTATCAGTGCCAATATTATGCCAATCAAACACCAAAGTTGCCACGTAAAGTACAATACAGCCCCCAATTACATGAGAGGGAAAATTGTCCAGAGAGAAAATAGATTGACGAACTTTCTGCATTTATTCTATAATTAAAACTAAAATGAAAAGTTTAGTAAACACACCAGAAAGAACAACAGCAGATAGCTTTGGCATTACCCTAGCTCCCCTCTCCCTAGCTTCTGTCTATAGTGAAGCCTCGGATCAGGCCAACGGTGCTATTGTGGTTATGAGTGGTACAGTGCGGAATCGAACTGATGGCAAAGCTGTATCATCCTTAGAATACCAGGCTTATGAACCTATGGCAATGGTCATCTTCCGCCAAATTGCTACTACAATCCGCCAACGTTGGCCTGATACTAATCGCATAGTAATCCGTCATCGCATTGGTAGGTTGCAGGTTGGGGAAATTAGCGTTTTGGTAGCAATTGGTTGTCCCCATCGGGACGAAGCATTTGCTGCTTGTCGTTATGCAATCGACACCATCAAACACAATGCCCCCATTTGGAAAAAAGAACATTGGCTCGATGGTTCCAGTAATTGGGTTAGTATCGGAGCTTGCGAAGGAGATGAAAAATAAATATATATTAATTCTCCCGAAGAACGTAACCCACTCCCCGCATGGTTTGAATTAAACGTTTTTCCCCCCCTGCTTCCATCTTGGTGCGCAAGTAACGAATGTAGACTTCGATAATATTGGAGTCCCCTATAAACTCGTAACCCCAAACCCGCTCAAGAATTTGCTCCCGGTTAAGGACTTGGCGGGGATGAGAAATAAAATATTCCAGCAGATCGAACTCTTTAGCTGTGAGTTCCAACCAGCGATCGCCACGATAAACTTCCCTGGTCTTGCGATTTAAAGTCAAGTCGGCAAATTCTAGTAATTCCTTTTCTTCTTCTTCAAACCTTCTTAGACGAGCGCGAACTCGAGCGAGTAATTCTTCAATGCTGAAAGGTTTAACCAAATAGTCATCTGCACCAGCATCTAAACCAGCTACTCGATCCCCAACCTCATCTTTTGCTGTTAATAAAACAATCTGCACTTTATTCCCAGTATCGCGAAGGCGGCGGCAGATTTCCAGTCCTGATAATCCCGGAAGCATCCAATCTAAAAGAATTAAATCTAGTTCCAATTCTCTAGCCGCAGCTAAACCGGAAATGCCATCATGAGCAACTGTTACCTGATAGCCTTCGTATCTCAGTTCTAATTCAATAAATTGAGCTACTTGAGGTTCATCTTCTACAACTAAAATATGAGCTGTCATCGCCAAAATTTCATTTTATTTTCATTTTTTTATCATACTACAGTAGCAACCTTTTTTAAGAAAGGTTGAATTGTTTTCAACAATTCTTGGGGCTGAATTGGTTTACCCAGATAAGCATTAGCCCCTCGGTCCATTGCTTCCTGTCGGTGACGATCCCCTGTGCGAGAAGTCAACATCACGAGGGGCAAATCTTGCCATTTTTCATGAGAACGTAACAGGTGGAGCAACTCAAAACCATTAACTCGGGGCATTTCCAGATCGGAAATCACCAGATCTATAAGTCCTCTATTTTCCTCAAGTTTGTCTAGGGCTTCTTGTCCATCTCGACAGAGTACTGAGTTATAACCTATTTCGGTTAAAATCATTTCCAGTAAATGGCGTGTTGCTACGGAGTCTTCAGCCAATAAAATGGTGGGTATCTTCCTAACGGGCATACTCCCGGACTTTTTCTTTTGAGCTCCTAAGATAGATTTCTCCAAAGCTTGGGGTAGTAAAACAGGAACTACTTCTCCCGTTCCCAAAATAGTGCAACCAGCTAAATAAGGTGGAGCGATCCCCATCTCGTCAAAAGGTTTCACAATGAATTCCCCGGAGGATATCAACCCATCGGCAGTTACCACCAAAGGACCAAAAGAACAATCCAAAACGATTCCCACTTTGGGCTCGGCTAAATTACTCCCTCTTCCCTCTGAGAATATCTCAGATAAAGGAATCACAGAAACTGCTCCCTCATGCCAATTTACCACAGGGGGTTCCTGCTGTAGCCATTC
>JACONB010000177.1 GCA_014323965.1 Prochloron sp. SP5CPC1
AGCTCCAGTCCCGCCCTGTTCCCAGCTTCGACCTGGCTGATGTTTGCCTCATCGTGGGCAGATAGGGATTCACGTGATTCCTTCACGGGAGGGGCTATCCTGCTGGTTTGACCAGTGGTTTCACCCTCATAGTTCATTCAGTTATCCTGGTTCGGTTGTCGCTACCCTAGGTAGGACTGCCAGGGTCTTTCAACCAGTTTCCCGGTTTGGATTGTGCCCTGGCTTTTAGCCTAGAACCAAGCCCCTGTTTATGTTTGGCTTACGCCCGCACATTACTGGGAACGAATCGCACGAATATACTATAACCTATCTTCAATAGAAATTAGGGAAAACTACACTTTTGCTGTTCTTTCCTCTAGCTTAGAATGGAATGGAAGATGCCGCTATGTAAAGAAGAGAAGAGCAATGGGATTTTTTGACTCGGAAATAGTACAACAAGAAGCTCAACGGTTGTTTGAAGATTATCAATCTCTGATGAAACTCGGGGGTGAGTACGGCAAATTCGATCTGGAAGGCAAAAAAATTTTTATCCAGCGCATGGAAGAGCTGATGGAGCGTTATCGCATTTTTATGAAGCGTTTCGAGCTTTCCGAGGATTTTATGGCTCAAATGACTGTACAACAGCTCAAGACCCAGCTAGCTCAATTTGGTGTTACCCCCCACCAAATGTTCGAGCAGATGCATGTGACTCTCGATCGCATGAAATCAGAGCTAGAACGACAGTATTGAAGTTGGGATATCTTGAGGAGGGCAGCCCCAGGAGATGTAATTTATGATACCGCCGTCTTGGCGATTCTTGAGTTATCGTTATTTATCTAAAAGTACCGTAAGTAAGTTTATGTTATTGGGAGTAAAAAATTGTTTTTTAGACTTGCAGAGCAACATAGACAATTTGTTAAGGACTTAGTTATGAATCTCCAAGCCTTAGCGATTGTCCTAGAAAATAGAGGTTATTTAGCTTCTTGCTATACTTGCGGCAATCAGATGAATAGCGCCTCTTTTATGGTCAGTTTATCTGATAATCACTTAATTCGCTTTTTGTTCTCCGATTATGGAATATCGCATTTCGAAAATGAGGTCCGATGCAAAAACAATGGTCCCCTCTTCTTAATCATCTGCAAAAACGAAGCGGTATAGTTCCTTCGGTTCCGGTTCGGGGCTAGTTTCGGCAAATTGCACCCCATCTTCAATTAAAGCTTTAACCTCTCCATCGATTTGGGCGAGTTCTTTTTGCTCTGTCAGGTTCCGTTCCAGCAGATAAGCGGCGAATTGTTTAATCGGGTCTTTCTTTTCCCAAAATTCTTTTTCAGCGGTCGAACGAAGTTCGTCGGGATCGGCGAGGGAGTGACCCCGAAAACGATAGGTAAGGGCTTCAATGAGAGTTGGACCTTCTCCTGCACGAGCCCTGGCGATCGCCGCCATGGCTGCTGCTCTTACTGCTAAGACGTCCATCCCATCTACTTCTACTCCCGGCATGCCAAAGACGCTAGCTTTTTTGTAAATTTCCGGCTGGGAAGTAGCGCGATCGTGAGCCATACCAATTGCCCACATATTATTCTCTACCACATAAATAATCGGCAATTTCCAGAGAGCAGCCATATTTAAGCATTCAAAAAACTGCCCGTTGTTGGTAGCACCATCCCCAAAAAAGCAGGTTGTAACTCCGTCTGCAGTTTCATCCCCTAAAGCATCTCGTCGATACTTGGTCTGAAAAGCAGCTCCGGTAGCAACGGGAATGCCTTCGGCGACAAAAGCGTATCCTCCCAAAAGCCCGTGTTCGGCGGAAAACATATGCATCGAACCGCCGCGCCCTTTACTACAACCTGTGGCTTTGCCAAACAACTCGGCCATCACTTCCCGGGGAGGAACACCACTGCTCAGAGCATGGACGTGATCTCGATAGGTGCTACAGACATAATCGCCTTTCGCGCGCAAGGCTTTAATGATACCCGTTGCCACTGCCTCTTGTCCGTTGTATAGATGGACAAAACCAAACATTTTGCCCCGGTAATACATTTCAGCACACTTGTCTTCAAACAAGCGTCCCAAAACCATGTCTTTGTATAAAAGTAAACCTTCTTCTTTGGATATCTCGACGGCAGCAGTATTAAATTTGGGTAAAGTCCGTTCGTCAAACATAGGGGTTGTAGTATTGAGGGATTTGGCGTTGCTGATTACTTTAAGAATATCCACCAACGCCAGCAATGCGCGATGTTATAGCTATAGCATATTCGCTATTATAAGTATAAAGTGCAGGGAGACTGCTCTGGAGAAGTTAATTGTGCGCATTCCGCTCGATTATTACAGAATTCTAGGGGTGCCGATTGAGGCAACCGATGAACTGCTAAGTCAGGCTTATGGCTCGCTGGGAAGCAGCTCCGTCCCGGGTCGCTCTTCACAACTCCCTCTACAGGAGTATAGCTCTGAGGCTCTCGACGCTCGCGAAAAACTGCTCGAACTTGCCTATCAGGTGCTGTCGGATCCAAAAGCCCGTGCTGAATACAACGAGCAATCGGAATCTGCCGGACCATCTCTAGAAATAGCCGATTCCGAGTTAGTGGGAGCATTGATGATTCTCCAAGAACTAGGGGAATACGAACTGGTGCTGAGACTAGCTCATCCTTACCTAGATCCCCACCATACCATGAGGGAGACTATTCGTTCTGAAGATTTGGTTTTAACCATAGCTCTTACTTGTTTAGAGCTAAGTCGAGAACAATGGCAGCAAGGTGAATATGAGAATGCTGCTGCTTCTGGGGAAACGGGACAAGACTTGCTGTTGCGCTCCGGGTTATTCCCTGAGCTGCGCCGAGTAATCGAGTCTGACCTTGACAAATTGCGACCATACCGCATTCTTGAGTTACTGGCACTATCTACAGAGTCCGTCGAACGACCCCAAGGCTTGCAATTACTGCAAGAGATGCTGGAAGAACGGAGTGGCATTGATGGAAATGGAAATGACCGGTCGGGATTAAATATAGATGATTTTCTCTGTTTTATTCAACAGCTTAGATCCTATTTGACAGTAGCGGAACAGCAAAAATTGTTCTCAGGAGAGGCACGTCGTCCTTCAGCAGTAGCTTCTTACTTAGTAGTTTATGCTGATCTGGCTCGCGGATTTGCAGAAAAAAACCCAGCTTTTATTGTCCAAGCTAAAGAAATGCTGGTGCAGTTGGGACAACGTCAGGATGTGCATTTTGAACTTGCAATTTGTGCTTTGCTCTTAGGTCAAACAGAAGCTGCTAACCACGCCTTAGAACTGAGTGGGGAGTCGGAAGCACTGACATTCATTCGCCAGCATTCTGAGGGGGAACAGGATTTATTGCCCGGATTGTGTCTTTATGGGGAAAGTTGGCTGGAAACTCAGGTATTTTCACACTTTCGGGACTTGGATAACCATCCTGTCTCTTTAAAAGAGTATTTTGCCTCCGAGCAGGTACAAGCTTATTTAGAACAACTACAACTAGACGTTGCTGACTCGGATCCTGAGAAGAGCTTTACTCAGACACTCAAGTCCAATAGCAACAATTACTGGGTAGGGGTTGAGTCTATTGCTGATAAATCAGTTACCACGGGGGTGAGTAGAATTACTACCATTCCTAAACCACACGCTTGCGTCCCTGCCCATTTATTGCCCAAAACAGCTCCTTCTCCCCAAAGAGGCTTAAAGAAGAAGCGTTCTGGAAGAGAATTAATCCGTCAATGGTTGAGAAGGGGTGTCAAAAGGTACAATGGGTTGCGGGGTCAATTTATGAGAGTTGGCTGGATTAAAGCAAATGCTAGGAACCCCAAACTTTTGGTTTGGCTGGTACTGGCAATTATTTTAGCAGGAGGCAGTTTCGGATTTGTCTTGTCTAAATTATTTGGCGGGTCTTCACCTCCTTTAGGGGGAAAACAACTTTCAATCCAGTTAAACCAACCTGCTGTACCAATACCTCCTCGGACGGTATTTGACGTGCAACCTAAACCTCTGAGCAAAGAAGAAGGTAAGAAGGCGATCGCAGCTTGGCTTTCTGCTAAGTCTAATGCTTTTGGAAGCAGATATGAAATAGATCAATTGAAAACAATTTTGGTTGATCCAGAACTGAAGAAACGTAGCGAGAGTGCAAAATATCTGAAACAGAGTGACTCATATTGGGAGCACCAACACAATGTTACAGTGTTATCGGTGAATAACTCTGGGGAAAATACAGCTACTGTCATAGCAGAAGTTAGAGAAAAGGCTGATCTATATAAAAATGGTAAACTAGTTAAAGATAAATCTTATGATAAGACTTTCAAAAAAGTAGAGTATAGCTTAGTCCGTCGACATAGTAAATGGCTAATTGCAAAGATAGAGGTTTGAACTATTTTTTACTTCTAGTAGTTTCTAAAAGTAAACGTTGTTCAGCACGAGCGATCGCCCGATAGGTGGTGGCTACAGCACTTGGTTCCACAGAAATGGAAGTAATACCCCATCGTACTAAGTGTTCAATTAAGTCCGGGTGGGTCACCGGTGCTTGACCGCAAATAGAACAGGGAATGCCCCCCTTTCTAGCAAGGGTAATTAACTGCTCGATAGCCCGGATAAAGGCAGGATTAAGCTGCTGTAATCCCCCATGGGTAAATGGTAATTCCCGGTCAACTCCTAAAATTAACTGGGTCAAATCATTGGTTCCGATGGCCATACCTTGAATTCCGGCGCGAAGGTACTCGGGAAACAAAAAAATAACCGAAGGTACTTCAGCAGCAATCCACAGTTGGAACGATTGTTCTCGATATAAGCCGATTTTTTCCACTCGACTGCGACAGAAAGTAAACTCCTCCACACTCCGCACAAAGGGCAACATCAAATTTACATTGGTATATCCCTCAGCTCTGACTCTTTTTAACGCTTCTAACTCTAAATCGAAGAGAGTTGGATCTAAAAGATAATTATAAGTTCCTCGGTATCCCAAGAAGTTCTCTGTATTTATCTGCTCTACAGGGCGGGACGCCTTTGGCAATAATCTGTTTTCATTTGCGGTGGTTCTACCCCTATCTAGAGAGCGATAAAATACCGGTCGAGGGGCAAAAGCAGCAGCAAATTGAGCGATGGACTCAGTTAATTTTGCCAGAAGGGATTCTGTACCCTCATCTAGAAAGTGTTCCGAGAGAAATTCTAACAGCATTAATTCCGAACGGAGTAATCCCACCCCGTCTACAGGCAAAGCTGCTGCATTGGCAATTGAACTTGTTAAAGAAAGATTTACCAGCAGTTTAGTACCAATAGGATAATCTGGAATGGTTAATGAGGTTGGGGTTGGGGATATGGCTCCTTTGTTTTCTGAGTGAGGATAAATTTCCCCCTTGTTACCATCTATGACAATTTCTTCCCCTGTTTTGAGCAACTGGGTTGCATTGGTAGCACCGACAATTGCGGGAATGCCCAATTCTCTGGCAATTATCGCTCCATGGGAGGTCATGGTGCCCACTTCTGTTACTACTCCCGCTGCTTTGCGCAACACGGGTAGCCAATCGGGAGTTATATTTTTGGTGACTAAAATCCTTCCCTTCGGAATTTCTTGTAAATGGCGATAATTACCTGCGATAATTTGAGCCAAGGCGATCTCTACTCCTGGTGAGGCAGCTAGTCCTTTCAATAAGCAGCTCCTGACCTTGGGGGAATTCTCAATTACAGTCTTTCCATATTTTACTGTTTTGCTGACTTGAGTGAAATAAAATTGGGGTGTTTCCAAGTTCTCTCGTTGAGTCAAAGTCCATTGTAGGTTATTATATTGTCCGGAGGCTGTTTTCATATAAGTCAGGTAATACTTCTCCCTTAATTATTGCTATTATCTTACCAATTGTTGCTTTAATTATCAACTCTTTTTGGCTTATTTCAACGGTTCCAGAAGCGATCGCATCGAAATTTGGTTGGACTAAAATTGCCAATTTTATCTTTTCTAGTTCAATTCCTGACCGCTGACAATAAAATAAACATCTGGCACTAAATAACTCAGCCCAAATTTGTTTTACAGCTAGGGAGAGAGATTCTTTATTGCACCCACAATTTATTTGCTTAAATAATTTAGTTATTTGCTTTTTGCCTCGATAATAAATCGAGGGGCGTAAAATGAGACTTACAGAGTTAAACTGTTGGGCAGCTACAATGAGATTGGCAGTCCAGGGGTCCGGTAGAGAAGCCGCGATAATCTCTTGATATATATTATGTGCTAATATTTGCAGGGATCTGGAGTTATCTACATCCACATGGAAAGATGAATAAGGGAAATCTGCTAGTAAGGAGGAGGAATTACCTATATTTTCGATAAATTGGCTGAAGATAGAAGTATTGATGACAAAACCAGGTAGGACAGGATGACCTTGTTGTAATACCTTACTTAAAATAAGTGCTTCTTCTCCGACTAAAGAATGCTGGTTATCTTTGATTTGGTCGAGGGGATTTAGGTTTTCCACGTCATCTCTTATCTTTGTTTCTCTAGCTTATCGTGGAACCGCTGAAGGGACAGGATTGTTAATTGCTCATTGCTCTTCAATCCCAGATCCGATGTAAATTCAACAGAAAACCAGGTAACACCTCCTCACCTGACAACTCAGCGGGATTGGACAACACTGCCACTGCCAATCCCGGTCCATATATTTCCACTCGTCGTTGTTGTGGATCGATTAACCAGCCCAGTCGAGCGCCATTTTCCATGTATTCCCTCATCTTAGCTTGCAGGGACTGAAGCCGATCTGAGCTAGACCGTAACTCAACCACAAAATCCGGGCAGATATTAGCAAAGGTTCCTTTTTGTTCTGGAGTAAGTGCTTCCCAACGTTCTCGACTAACCCAAGAAGCATCGGGAGAACGAGTCGCACCATTAGGTAAAATGAAACCAGTGGAGGAGTCAAAGGCTTTACCCAAATTTGAGTTTTCTTCGTACCAGCGATCGAGTTGTCCGGTAAGGCTGCGGTTCCGTTCTCCAGTTTCCCAACCTGTTGGTGGGTTCACAATAAACTCTCCTTCTGCGGTTCT
>JACONB010000178.1 GCA_014323965.1 Prochloron sp. SP5CPC1
ATCGACAGAGAAACTGCTCCTTGGTTACGCTTTTACGACTCAAACTTCAATCTCCTCCTGTTACCAGAGGAAGTAGAACAGCAACGGGCTTACATAGAAAAGCAACGGGCTGAAGCTGAACGGGAACGGGCAGATGTCGAACGGGAACGGGCAGATGTCGAACGGGAACGGGCAGATGTCGAACGGGAACGGGCAGAAGCTGAACGGGAACGGGCAGAAGCTGAACGGGAACGAGCTGAACGTCTAGCAGCGCGATTAAGGGAGCTAGGAGAGGATCCCATGGAATAGAATATATAGCAGTCTGAAACAATAGACATCTCCTAAAACTAGGGGTGCAATCTTGATATATAAGAGTTTTACAACCTTTTATGGAGATGTCTAATCAGGTTTTGGATATTATTAGCGCTGAAGACCATTAATAATAGCCCCAGAGTGAGAGCCAAACTGGCAGCCAGGTAAAACACACCGGGGAGTCCCTTCAGATTTAAGACCAAGCTAAAGAGGCTAGGAGAGAGGAACTGTCCTAAAAAATTAACCCCCACACCAACCGCTAACACGCTGGACTGCAACCCCGGTGCTGCGACCTTAGAGACCAAGTTGTAAAGACTTGGCATTACTAGGCCAAGACCAACCCCAAACAGAATAACAACAAAAAAAAGCGATGACAAATGCTGTAGTTGGGGGATTGCCATGAGAGTCAGGGCCATTAATCCAAACCCTAAGGACGTGGTTCCCACCAGGCTAAACCGTTTTACTAAGAGACGCACCCCAAAGGCAGAAACAGTAGCTGCTCCCACTGCTTGTGAAGCTAAGATAATGCCAATCAAGAACGTATCTGCATTAACGGTTGCTTTGAGGTAGAGGGGCAGGTAGATAATGGTCCCATAGGCAATGGCAGCGGTTAAACATTGGGTGCCATAGAGCTGTAAGAGACGAGGATTTTGAATCAGTGTTTTCAGCTTCTGCGAATCCTTACCCAACTCAGTTAACTCAACCTGAGGCGACCTTTTGTCAAAGTCCGATTGTTTGAAGTTTAGGGTCACTATCAGCGCCAGTGGAATCCCTAATCCATAAAGACCAAAAGCCCAGCGCCAATGCCACCCTCCAATTAAACCGGCCAAGAGCGGGTAAACAATATTGGCCAGGGTGAGGGCGCTGGCAACGTAGGCGATGGCCTGGGAGCGTGCCTCTTCAGACTCATACCTTCTCACCAACAGCCCTAGACTAGGAGCGGCGATACCTCCACTGGCAGCTCCCACTAACCCCCGTGTGACCAGAATTGGCACAAAGCCATGCATCACCCCACCCGCTGCACCAAAAATGGCGTAGAGCAGCAAGGAAATGACCAAAACACGCACCTTACCCGTGCGATCCGCCAGGATACCCAGTAATGGACTGAAGATGACAACAGTCAAATAATGGGTGCTCACCAAATAACCTGCCAGAGCCTGGTCCAGATCCAACTGCTGAACCATTTGAGGCAAAATTGGGGCCATAACCGCCCCCGTCATTACAATGAGTGAGCCTGTCCCCAGCAGTGTCAAGAGTTTCCTATCGCGCCACATATATCCCATTTAGAGCATTTGCCGAATCGCTTGAATCTTTTCTTGGCGATTTTTGCTAAACATTGCAGTAAGGAAGCTTAACACAAGATAGGGGACTGCACACAAGCTACCAAGATGGCTCCGCCAGCGACACCAGGTAAACACTGCCCGCTTTGTGGGATAAACCCGCCAAAAACGATTGATGGAGCAAACCATCTCATCCCCTAAGGCAGTAACCTCATGCCACCAACCCGTTGGGATATAGAGTGCTTCTCCTGGGTGTAAAATAATTTCTTTTTTATCCTTAAGAGCTTCTTTAAATCGTGGGAATGCATCAAAATCAGGATTTTCTGGGTATAGCTGACTAAACCAGGTGCGCAACTTCATGCCATGGAACAGATGAGTATAAATCGGGAACGGATAAAGGTTACCAGTCTGAGACGGAGGAAATAAAATAATTTTCTTGGTACCGTAAAGTTGAATGAGTGTTCCGTCCATAGGGTCATAATGCAAACACTCATTGTGTCCTGCTGGCCCAACCCAAATATTAAATGGGCTAATGGGCTTTGTTAGACCCAAATCTTGCAATTTTTGCTGGATTAAACCGATGGTATCTGTCTCATATAGAGGTGTGTGGTTAATGGCGCACTTTGCCAAGTAAATGTCCTGTTCAAAGCTCTCTCGGCTCCTCACCATAGCTGCATACTCAGCAAAGGTTCGATATTCCGTGGCAACACCACTGCCAATGTCAGTCCATTCCCTTTTATCCTGGCTATAACGGTCTTTGCCGTAGCGCCGCAGCAAAAATTTGTGATTGTTTAGGTGCTGACACAGATACTCTAAATTCCAAGTTGCTGCGCAATTATCCTCCAGTAAGTCGGTCAAAATCACAGGGTGGCCTGGTTTTTGGTACTCTTCAAAGAAGTCTGATGATGTTAAATTGGCGATGGAAACCCGTGACACTGATCCCTCGGGATAAAGGGGGTAGGATCTGTGTGGTTTAGATTTAACTTCCATAAAAACGGTTAAGCAGGGATACCTTGAGATTTTAGCACTCTCAACCGTATAATGAAAATGTACCATGGCGAGAATCGAAATGAGCTGGCTAATCAATAAAATTGTTAAAAACCTAGAAAATTTGTTCGTCAAGACTGCTTGGCTGGAAGATTTGGTGGGACAGTACTCCTTCGTGGGCAACACCCCTTTCTTTGAGATAGAGCAGTTCCCCTCATTAAAAGTATTAGAAAGCAACTGGAAGACGATTCGTCAGGAACTAGATCCCATTTTGGAAATTGTTGAACACCTACCTAATTATCAAGACATCTCAAAACGCCAAGGTAACATAACCAATGATGAGCATTGGAAAACATACTGGTTTTATGCCTATGGTTACCAAGCACGGAAGAATTGCGAACGATGTCCTCAAACAACCCGATTGCTCGAAAAAGTGCCAGGTCTAAAGGCAGCTTTTTTCTCCATCCTCAGTCCTCATAAACACATCCCAAAACATCGGGGCAAACATAAAGGAGTCATTCGGTATCATCTTGGCTTAATGATTCCCGAACCTAAAGAAGATTGTTGGATTAAAATTGCTGATAAAACTACCTATTGGGAAGAAGGGAAAAGTTTAATTTTTGATGATACTTTCTATCATGAAGTTCAAAACAATACAGATGGCTATCGTGTTGTTTTGTTTTTAGACATTGCTCGCCCTCTACGCTTCCCCCTTTCCCTCGTGAATTGGTTAGCTAATAAGCTGATTGCGGCATCGCCAATTGTTCAAGAAGCTAAAGTCAATCATGAGCAGTGGGAACAGAAATTTGAAGCTACAATTCCATATACAGGAGACTCTAATGGAACTGGCAACAACATTAAAAGGTCAAACATTCCAACATCGAATTCGAGAAGTAGGAATTAACCCAAATTACTGGTATCCCGTCAGTTGGGCTGATCGGGTCAAACCCGCTCAAGTTATCCCTGTGGTCATTTGGCACCAGAAGATCGCCCTTTACCGAGATATCCACAGTCAACTTCATGCCTTAGAAGATGCTTGTCCTCATAAAGGGGTAGCCCTTCACAAAGGAGAAGTTCAAGGATGCCACCTATTATGCCCCTATCATGGCTGGGAATTTAATGGGAGGGGAGAATGCGCCAAAATTCCTTACTTTCCACCAGAACAAAAACTCCCCCTGGCTAAGGCGCGCAGCTATCCGGTTCAAGAGAAATATAATCTAATCTGGATTTTTCCAGGGGAACCCAATTTAGCAGATAGCACACCCCTGCCAAAGGTTCCAGAGTACGAGAATCCCGATTGGTTAAGGGTGCCGATTCCCGCTCATTTTCAGGCTCATTTTTCCATTTGCAATGAAAACACTATGGACGTGTTTCATGGTTTTCTCCATCGAGGTTTACAAGGTTGGTTTGATCCCGTACTCCTTCATCTCAGTACAGGGGATGGTTACGTAGGTGCGGACTATCGGGTTTCTTATCAAGGCTGGATAACCAAGTGGCTAGGAATTGGCCATGGGGGTGACCAAGTTACGACGCGAACCGTCTCGATTCGATACCAGTATCCTCACTATCATAGTTCCCTGGAAGGAGTATCTTCTCTCTATCTAATGCGTTTGCCCATAGGGAAAACAGAAACCAAGTCTTTTTCTTATTTGTTTCTGAAGCTGCCCTTGCCAAAATGGCTGTTAAAATTCATTAAACCCCAGTTAGCCAATCTAATTTGGCGGTTTCTCTTTAAAAAGTTTCTCGATCAAGATGTCCAAATGGTGGAGAGCGAACAGCAAACCTATTCGGCGAATCCCCAAAGACATTATGTGGAAGTGAATCCAGCTATTATTGCCCTCCAGCGTGTGATTATTCAGCAATATGATTTATTTAGAGAAAAACCTAGATGAGGTTGCTATACTTTGCGCCTTTGCGGCTTTGCGCGAAACATCCCCTCTAACCCTTAACAGCTCCAGCAGTCAAACCTTGAACAATGCGACGCTGAAATAATAGCACTAGCAAGACTAAAGGGAAAGTTGCCAAAACTGTCGCCGCAGCAATGGCACCGTAGGGAATTTCAAACACTGTGGATCCCCCTAATTGAGCTGTAGCTACAGGAATAGTTTTCATGGTATCCTCCGTGATAAATGTCAGAGCAAAGATATATTCGTTCCAAGCAAAGATAAAGGTCAAAATTCCCGTGGTCACCAAAGCGGGTATTGTCATAGGTAACA
>JACONB010000179.1:0-904 GCA_014323965.1 Prochloron sp. SP5CPC1
GGTAAAATTCTGCACGTATTGTACCTCATAACCCCGCCATTCTAGATAGCGGCGGACTACGTCCCAGACAATACAAGTCCGTCCATGACCCAGGTGACAGTAGTCGTAGACAGTAATCCCGCAGCAGTACATCTGCACTTTCCCCGGTTGGCGGGATTCAAATGGTTCTTTACGGCGGGTGAGAGTGTTATAAATAGTTAGGGTCATGAGGAAATAAGCAATAATATAAGAGCACGGGATGTACATGGACATCCTTATCGATTATATAGAAGTTTCCCCGGCTAGGTTATGCAAACAGTGACGACTCCTTCCAGTGCTGCCCCAGCAATAGATACCCCGAAACAGGGATTACCTGTTACCATCATTACTGGTTTTCTCGGTAGCGGCAAGACTACTCTCCTCAACCACATCTTAACCAATCAACAAGGACTGAAAACTGCTGTCCTTGTGAATGAGTTTGGGGAAATCGGCATTGACAATGAGTTGATTATCAGCAGCGATGAGAATATGGTGGAACTGAACAACGGTTGTGTTTGCTGCACCATTAATGACGATTTAATCGAGGCAGTGTATCAAGTTCTGGAAAGGGAAGAAAAGGTAGACTATCTGGTGGTGGAAACTACTGGTTTAGCCGATCCTCTCCCTGTAGCACTGACTTTTTTGGGAACGGAATTACGGGATATGACTCGTCTCGATTCCATTATTACCATGGTAGACTGCGCTAATTTCAGTTTGGACTTGTTCAACAGTCAAGCTGCTTATAGTCAGATTACCTACGGTGATATCATTATTCTCAATAAGACTGATTTGGTGAATGAAGGGGATGTGGATGCTTTGGAGGTGAGAATTCGCGACATGAAGGAAGGAGCGAGAATTCTCCGCACCCAAAATGCCCAAGTCTCCC
>JACONB010000179.1:926-5698 GCA_014323965.1 Prochloron sp. SP5CPC1
CATCATCACCATGACCATGACCATGACCATCACCATGACCATGACCATCACCATCACCATCACTCCCACCACTTAGAAAACGATGGTTTTATCTCTTTATCCTTCCAAAGCGACAAGCCATTTTCCATTAGGAAGTTCCAGTATTTCCTGGACAATCAACTCCCATTAAATGTATTTCGCGCTAAGGGAATTCTTTGGTTTGACGAAAGTCCTCACCGTCATATCTTTCACTTAAGCGGTAAGCGCTTTACTATTGAGGATGATGAATGGAAAGGGGAGCGGAAGAATCAATTAGTGTTAATCGGTCAAAATTTGGATGTGGATCATTTGCGTACTCTGTTGGAAAAATGTCTCTGTCTCCCTTCTATTCATAGAGGAAAAAGTTTCGCATAAGCTATAGCGCGGGTTTGGGGTGTGGGGCGCTGATTTTTGCTCTCACTCACCTCAAATATGGTATCATTGCTCTATATTAAGCTAAAGCTAGAGATTTTTCATTCTTACCTTATAAATTCTCAGTAATTCATGTCTCATGGTGAATACTAAGCTCAAAAAACTACTGTTCATTATATTAGCTATAGCATCAATCACTGCGATTGGTTGTGAAAAAACCAAAGATTCAGGTGCTCCAGTTGCTGTTACACAAGAAACTAGTAATAATCTAGTTCCTGATCAAGATAAGCCGCTTCTCTTACGAAAGTATGGCGTTGATATTGACTATCCTAAATCATGGAGTTCCCGACCATATTACGCCTTATCTTTTAAAGAAGACGGCACACCAACTCAAGAACTTCAGGCAAAAGAAAGCTCGGCTCTGCTGAATACCATCGAGATTATGGATCTATTTCCACAAGATAATGTCTCGATCCAAATTGACTTGGAAGAGCTGCCCAGGAAAATGAGCTTAGAGGAAGCATATGAGGAAGTTGTACGGGTAAAACTAGAGACCTACTCTGACCCAAGTAAGTCGGGGGATTACAGGAACAGTTCTTGGCAAGATTCTACCTATACCTTAGCTTCCGGAGAACCAGCTTATCAAGTTAAATACAGCAGGTCTGATGAGAAAGATACTTATAAGGGTATTATCACTTTCACAGGTGTGCATCAGATCCGCGATAAGTATTACATTGTTCTTGTTCACTATCAAGCTAGAGACCAAAACTCATACCAGGGCTACCTGAAGGAGGCAGAATCTATCGCTCACTCTCTTCAATTATCCTCCCCTTAGGATATTCTGATTACTGATAAAAAGCCATCTATCTCTCGCTGTAATGTTTTTTTTGTGGTAAGATTGATGAAACCCCTACTATTATAGCTCGTCATCATTGGGGTAATGTTCCTATTATAAAATTTCAACTGACAGACTTTGACAAAAACTGGCCTCCTCAAAAGCGTTGTGAAGAAATTGCTGAACGACTCGCTGATTTCCACAAAAAAGGGATATTAGTTCATCTAGAGGTAGCCCATATCCCTAAAGGCTTGTTAGAAGCAGCTAGTAGATACATAAAGAGGGAAGCCAAAAAACTAAAAAAATATACCATGCTCGAAGTTTTAGAAGTTGCGTTAGATAACCTTAAAGTTCAAGAATTCTTAAGAGACGAAGAGATTCCTGTGGTTTGCATTTCTGCTATTGACCGTGACCACTTAGAAATCCCCCAAGAATTTGTAGGACTTTTAATGACTTTGCGATACCAGGATGCTCCGGACAAGGTTTTAGCCAGCCTTGAAAAGATTGGCTCGGATCCGGGAGAAATTTTCTTGCATTGACGGTAATTTTCGCTGCAACATTGCCCACCATATTCTCTAGCATGGGAAGAAATTTGTCAATTAATTCAAGGAATGATTTATGTACCGGATGAATAAGTCATTGCTACCTCTTTAACTAAATTTCCTTTTGTAGCCTTACTAGAAACAAAAAGTCGCATCGTCGAGATAGGTAGACCCCCGCCATCAATCGATGCCGGGGGTTTTCCCCCTCACAGTACCGGACGTACAAGTTTCCAAGTATCCGGCTCCTGGTGTATCAGCCTACTTCCGTCGCGTTTACTCCCCATTATTAGTACCAGTTTTCAGGAACCATTCTATAAAAGGCTTTATAGTTCCTTAAATCTCGGTCTCTCCTCCATTGGCGATAAACCTTAACGTCTCAAACTTATGGAGAGCATTGAGTTTCAAGTTCCGGTTTCGGATAACGTTTCACCCTCTCTCACGTCAGCTCCCCCCGCCATCGCGGATGCCGGGGGTAGACATTTGCCTATCTGCCGGGTTATTTATTCCCCTCGACTTTCGTCATGGCAGCATTCGCTTTTTAAGAGAGTCCCATTTCCCCAGGGATTTGGTTCCCATTACTGGTTTCCTACAGACCGAGGTCTGACCCTGTGGAAGTTTACTCGTTCCGCAATAGTTAGATTTGATTGGGTTAGGCTGCTCCGTAGAACGGCGGTGTGGTGTCAAACGTTAGAGCCTAGCAAAACTCTATTTCACATATACCGCATGCCTTTTGACTAGAGCGTATCATTCTAGTTTTCGCTCTTCGATAGATAACGTCCCTGCAAGCTTCGCTTTATGCTCACCATACCAATCTTTCCCTAGCCCTCCGCATCCTCTAGACAGTTCACGGATTGGGCATTGCCCTCTAGCTGTGAAACTCCGGTATTACTACCAAAGCTCCTTCGGGAGGGAACTGGAGAGACACTCTCCTTTGGGCTCAAACGACTGAACCACTAACTATTTCGACTTCCGAGTCGCGCTGCCAGTACTCTCTTAAATCCGGGTTATCTGGGGAATTAGCCCCCTTTACTTTCACGTGGCGTATAATCTGAGTGCTTTGAATGTTATACAGGTCGTGAATCTCTTCACAACCTTTACGGTTTACACTCTTATAGAAAAACACCCAATCGCGACTTTTCTTTTTACCCTTGTTGGTATTATATACTACCTTCCGAAAGTACTTTTCCTTGACCCACGTTTTTGCTTTCTTGGGGTGTCGCCGTCTTGCCCAACGCCAGAGGTACCACCAGACGCGAATCCGATGTAAGAAAAAATCTCCTTGCTAACTACCCCTCTGTAGTAGTTGGAAAAGTTGCGTAACATAGGCTCAATCTTGCGGATTATTTCCTCGAGAGTCCTAGTCTTCATGCTATCGATGGTTTCTCCCACCTTTTTGCAGAAGGCTAACACCTTAGATTTCTGAGGTTTAATGAGTAGGACATTCTTCTGTACGCCATTCTCATTAATTTCATACTGCCTAAGGTTGAAACCTAAGAAATTGAATCCTTCCTTGATATGAACTATCCGCGTCTTTTCCTCACTGATTCGGAGACCCCTTTCTGACAACCATTGATTTATCTGGATTTTCAACTTCTCCAAGGATTCCCTATCCTTACCACTTACTATGAAGTCATCTGCGTATCGAATGACGCCTACCTTTGGGTTACATTGTTTAATATATTTCTCTAACCCGTGGAGTTCTATGTTAGCTAACAGTGGACTTATTACGCCACCCTGCGGAGTTCCTTTCTCAATCGGGTTATAGCCCTTCTTATTTTCGACAAATCCAGCTTTTAACCATTCTTCTACTAAGGTATTTCCCCTCGTAGCGGTCAGAATGGATTTATGGTCAATGTTATCAAAGAATCCCTCGATATCAGCATCTAGAACCCAGGTGTCACTGCCTTTCTTGGCATGAAGCCTTGAAAAGCATTGAGATATCGCGTCCTGGCAACTCCTGCCAGGTCTGAATCCGTATGAGTTTTCCTCAAAGACGGCTTCCCACTCAGGTTCTAGTGCGTTCTTTATAATGTTCTGAGCAATCCTATCCCTTACGGTTGGGATTCCGAGTGGACGTTTTTTGCCGTTAGGCTTAGGAATGTATACCCTCTTGGCTGGTTTGGCCTTGGGCGTCTCCCATTCCCTGGCTAATCTTGCCCTTTCTGCTGGGGTCAGAATAACCTCCTTGTCTACGCCAGCAGTTTCTTTTCCTTTGTTGACCTGGGTGATTTGCCTGATGCTTAGGAGTAAATTCGAGCGACATCTTTTCATTAACTTCTGAAGATTCAGAAGCCTTTTATATTCACCAGACATTCGGGCACGAAATATCCGACCGCGTAGATTCCTAACAACTTTCCTGACCCGACGCCAGTTGATATCGCCCCATGGGCGACCCTGTTCGTCGTGTTCGGCTATTTGTCCTTCGAGTCCGTTTTCCAGAGCCATCTCTGTCATCTAACTTTTCCCTTAGTTAAGGTCACTAGTTGTCTTCATGTTTCGTAAATGACCCAAGAGAAGTCTGCTATTCCTTGAGGTCGGGGGCAAATTTTGAACCCCTATCCTTCCTATTACAGGAAGGCGTTCGCTTTTTCTCTCATCCTTTACCCGACAAGGGATTCCGCCTTCGTTGCCTCCGGCCTACTAAGAGGAATCGACCGCCTCTCAGACCCTGTTTGGCTCTCTCCTGTTGTATCGCTTAGTTTTCTTTAGTTGGTGCCGGTTGGTTCCTATCCCCCGGTAGATCTTTGATTCCACAATTCACCGAAAAAAGAGCGGTGGATTCTGTCTACTTGCCATTTTGGCTAAGGCGTATCAGAGATAATTTCGCCTTTTATGACTCACGAGGTTTAAACGGAGAGGTTCGACCGAACCCTTTTACTTTGCTTTCGTTCAACCTTCCAACCATTTCCCTCTTGCTCTTGGTACCTAATCTCTGGCACTTCAGCTACTTTCGGGGCCTGCATTCCATTGCTGTTGACCTACCTACTTGGCTGTGGCCGGACTCA
>JACONB010000180.1 GCA_014323965.1 Prochloron sp. SP5CPC1
GCTGAGTCGCACAAAAAATCCCAAAGAAACCCTAGTACAAGTAGCCCGCAAAATTGAGGATATACCTGAACAGAGAATACGAGGTAATATAGCAGCCTCCACAAGTGTTCTCGCTGGTTTATTATACTCTAAAGACGTCATTACACAAATATTGAGGCAAGACATCATGAAAGAATCCAGCATGTATCAAGCAATTAAAGCAGAAGGTTTTCAAGAGGGAGTTTTACAGGGAATGAACCGGGAGCGATCGCTCCTAAAAAGGCAGCTCAACCGTCGTCTTGGGGCAGTATCCTCAGAGTTAATCTCTCAAGTTGAAACCCTACCTTTAGATAAATTAGAGGATTTGGGGGAAGCTTTGCTAGATTTTAAAGAGGTGTCCGATTTATCTAATTGGTTCCAATCTCTAAAACCGTAGCTGTTGATTTTTACGCTGGTGGGCAATAAGAATTTGACGGTCGTGATAGGGTACCGAACTTTGTCTAAATTGCCCACCTTACAACTCTTAAATTTCCCCCACCGCTCTCTCAATGATACTCCGAGCAATAGTTTGAGTTCCCGTATGTTCGTAATAATTGGTAGTCATGTCTAGGAAAGCAGCCACATAATCTAACTTATCATCAGAAAACTCCACAAAGCCTTGTAAATGGTCAAAAATTGTAGCTGGGTTCAAACCGCGATCCCCCACAAAGTTACCGATCCAACCCGTTACCCCCTCCAAAGCATTCCCTATAAAGTCCAATTTGCCCCCAGTACTGTTCCCAGGAATTAAACTACTAATACCCCTGAAGGTTCCATTTCTTTCTAAGTCACCCCCACTCAGGTTGCTAATAGTCGATTGTACCTTACCGAGAAAATCTGGACCTAAGGGAATTAAACCGTCAAGACAAATTAGCGCCGCCATACGCATTAAAGAATCACCCTTATACTCCTCACCTAGAGCAGCGGCAAAATCCCCAATACTATCCCCAGGAATCCCATTAATTTGGCAAAAAGCCAATACTTCCACCACCAATTTTAAAGTCAGATCTATAGACTGAGCTTTGTCTGGGTTGGGAGTGAGACGGTTTAAAAAACCCAACAGAGGAATTTTTTCCCCTACCTTATTAGCTAAAGCAGCAGCACCCAGAGCACTATCGGCGTTATCCACAGTTTCGTACAACCACATTGCTCGTTGGTATCCTTGGGACTTATCATTATATAACCAAATAGCGCGATCGCCTATTTGTTGAATAATATCTTCATCTTCTTCTCCACTAACTTCTCGAATGGTATTGACGAACCCTACGGTGTTGTTCCACTCTCCAGGAACCACAAAATCTAGCGCCCGCAACGTCATTACTGTGATATTATTAGTTGGCAGTTCATCTACCAATTCAAAAATAGTCTTGCTCACTTTTTTCTTCTTTTTGTTATTTCTTTATTGTAATGCAGCCAAACCACTTAGGTCAAATTTACTTAACCAACTTTCACGCTCCTTTTCAGTAAAAGAAGAGTCTTTTGATATTACTTTTACCTGAAATAGACCCGCCAAAACAGCAGTGCCTTTACTTCCTGAGGATACTGCTGGATAACCACCAATTTTGTCTGTACTTTGTTGAAATTTATCCTTAGCCTGAGGATTATTAATTGTATCCGATATAGTAAAGACAGCCACTTCTTTCCCGTTTTGTTTCAACTTAGCTTGAGCAAAACCTTTTTTCTCCTGACTATAAACTACCTTGTACTCTCCCTCAGCAGCAGGAAAGAACTTATTGAACTGCCCTCCTTGCTCTGACTCTCTGACAACTGCACTTGCTCCCCTTTGAGTACTCGCTTGTTGAGCTTGCTCGAAACGGGAAGGAGGTGTACTGCTACAACCACTTAAAAACAGCCAAATCGCTAAAAGTCCAGCTGCTGATAATTTCCCTATAGTATTTGTTGAACTCATTTTAGTTTTGTCCCTTGACATCCCTGGATATCCATAGTACCATATAGGAGGACAGAAGAGATTAAGAATTGTTAACCGCAGGTGAAAGTTTCACCGCCGCCATTAATCAATGCCGGCGGCAGAGGCACGGAGAGGGGGAGAGTAGCTCAAATAGAGTTATAATATGATATAGGATAAATTTGTATTATAATTGTAGTCTAAAGAGAAATTAAATGGTACTATGACGGCAATCGATATCTTACCAGAAACAACAAGCAAACAGTTAGCTCGGACAATTGCCCTCGGGGCTGAGGACAAAAAAGGAGAGGATATCCTATTATTGAAAGTGACAGAGACTTGTTACCTGACAGATTACTTTGTCATTGTGACTGGCTTTTCCAAAGCTCAATTGCGGGCGATCGCCGATTCCATTGAAGCCAAAGTAAAGGAAGAATGGGGCAAAGAGCCATTGCGAGTAGAGGGAAAAGCAGAAGCTAGTTGGATTGTGCAAGACTATGGAGATGTCATCGTTCACATCTTTTTGCCTCAAGCGAGGGAATTTTATCATTTAGAAGGATTTTGGGGTCACGCAGAACGGATAGAACTTCCAAGAGAGGAGAAATAATTATGGAATGCCCTATTCCTGAAGAACAACAACCCATTAAAGAGTACGAGGAGTTAAAAGATTCCTGGTTTTTTCGTATTGCTACTCTGGAGGTGAGGAACTATGGACAAAAGCTGGCCATGGTTTGGCTGTGGGGGTGGATTATCGCAGGTCCCATAGCCAGCGCTAGTTTCCCTCCCCTGAAGCAACCAATCCAGTTCCTTCTGAGTGGTGGGTTAGGGGCTGGTTTATTGGTAGTATTCGTCCTGGTGCAACTTTATGGCGGCTGGTCCTATGTAGGCGATCGCCTGAGGCAAGGAAAAATCCAGTATGAAGAGTCAGGCTGGTATGATGGTCAAACCTGGGTCAAACCCACCGAACTACTTAACCGGGATCGCCTCATTGTCTCCTATCAAATTGAGCCAATTCTATCTCGTTTGAGACAAACTGCCCTTATTCTAGGGATTTGTGGGGCAATTAGCAGTTTAACTTGGCTATTTCTGTGACAAACATCAATTCAACAAAATCGAATGACAAGGGGAAAACGCACATCAGCGCCAAAATTAGAAGTTCATTTGCTGCGAGAAGGGATTGTAGAATCAGTCCATCAAGTTGAAGCAGTCATCTGCGATCATCGGGGACGTCTTCTTTCCTTAGCAGGCAGTCCGGAAACCAGTACTTTTATCCGTTCCTCTCTCAAACCTTTTCAAGCTCTAGCAGTCACCAGTACCGCTACCCTGGAGCGGTACGACCTGACGGATAAAGATTTGGCCATTATGTGCAGTTCTCACCAAGGTACGGTAGCCCAAGCCCGACAGGCATTTAATATCTTGTGGCGAGCAGACTTGGAACCCATGGCACTGCAATGCCCCATTCCCGAAGGCAAAGAAAGTCCCCTGGAACACAACTGTTCCGGGAAGCACGCTGGAATGCTCGCTGTCTGTCAGCAGCGTCACTGGCCCCTCAATACCTATATGCAGCGCCATAGTCCCATCCAAAAATTGATTTTGAGCAAAATAGCCGAATTGCTGGAAATGCCTGGGGAAGAGTTAATTGTAGCCAGGGATGACTGCGGTGTTCCTACTTACTTCATGGAGCTAAGACAAATGGCTTGGTTATACGCTCGCTTGTCTTCCGGTGCTAACTTAGATTTAGAACGGATTGTGCGCGCCATGACCCGTCATTCTCAGCTGATAGCCGGTTCTGGGTTATTCGATACAGAAATCATGACTTTGACAGAAGGGGAAGTGGTGAGTAAAACTGGTGCTGAAGGAATTCAATGTATAGGTAGGGTTGGAGAAGGGATGGGATTAGCTCTTAAAGTGATGGATGGATCTAAACGAGCTAAATATGCTGTGGCGATTCAGGTTCTGAAGCAAATGGGTTGGATTAGTCCCACTGTCGCGGAAACCCTCTCGGATAGGTTTATGATTCTGTCGGATTGGAAGCGCTTGGAGGTAATCGGGGAATTATCCATGTTGTAACCCTCTTGGGAAGAGGGTTTCAGGGAATAAAAAATTTTTTTCCAAAAAGGGTTGACATTTTGAAATCTTTGTAGGTATAATAAAAAGTACAACGCGGGATAGAGCAGTTTGGTAGCTCGTCGGGCTCATAACCCGAAGGTCGGTGGTTCAAATCCGCCTCCCGCCATTCCTATATTATCGTAGGTTGGGTTGAGGAACGAAACCCAACAAATACCAAACTGTGAGCTAAAAGGAGAAATGTCATACAAAGATTTTAGCCTCAAAAGAGTTCAAGCAGACTTTCACCTAGAGATTGTGGAAAAAAGTGGTTTATTCTCCAAAGCACCAGACTCTGAAATTAGCGAATATTTTTCCATGACATTGGAAGAGAATATCCCTTTAGCAGTAGCAATTAACACTGAAAAAGCCCGCTCCGAACTGATTGTTTCACAAGTTATTTTAGAAGTACGAAAACAATTCCATCGCCAAATAAGTTTCTTTTCCGGTATCGAGTTCAATGTAGACAAAGACAAAGATTTGAATGGTTTCTGTGACTTTATTGTGAGTCTATCACCTGAGCAGCTATTCATCAAGTCTCCAGTGATTGCCATTGTGGAAGCTAAAAATGAGAATATCATGAGTGGTTTAGGGCAATGTGGGGCTACAATGGTTGCTGCAAAAAGTTTTAATGAAAAAGAAGGTAATTCAATTGATTGTAGTTATGGTGCTGTCACATCAGGTGTGGCTTGGAAATTCTTGAAACTGCAAAATGATACACTTTTTATTGACTTGTGAGAAGTGCTTTTGATTATTTGTAACCAAAGGAATATTTTTGGCAATACATATGCACCCAATCATCAAATCCATATCCGCTATAAGCATTCCTTTTCTTTTTAGCTCTGCTTTCTGCTTGACAAAAATATTCTAAGATGGTAATATCTGCAAAAAATTGCTGGATTTTGCCTAGGATAATTTCTCTCTTACTCAAATTTAGATAGCGCACCAAATTTTAACTCGGAATAATTGATAATGGTTGTGCTTATTTCATCCAAAGGAATTGCAGTTATCTTTGATACTACCCTTTTTTCTCCTCGGAAGAAATAACTGATTATGTCGGTATCCAGACAATACATCATCAAGCAGCAATATCCTTATCAACTCGGTTGGATTTTATCGATTCCAGGATGTTATCACTCTCCTTTTCCTCTAAGATTCCAGCATATTTAAGTAAGAGATGCTTCTGGGATAAGAATCTGTCTATAGCTTCCTCAATGATAGCGGTAGCAGAAATATCCATCTCATGAATTAAATAGCTAATTGCACTTAGGGTTTTTTCATCAAGTCCATAGCTTACCGGTTTTTTCATGAATAACTCCTATCTGGGAAACTCCGTCGCCCGGGCGGGGTGCTGACTATTATACTCATTCTAGCTTCTTCTGCACTGGACTTGGACAAGCATTTGTCGTAAGCAACTCTGGGAGAGGGTTTCAGGAAATTTGAAAATTTTTTCCAAAAAAGGTTGACATTTTGAAATCCTTGTGGTTATAATAAAAGAAGACAACGCGGGATAGAGCAGTTTGGTAGCTCGTCGGGCTCATAACCCGAAGGTCGGTGGTTCAAATCCGCCTCCCGCTATTCTCATTATTTTGGTTTATGAACCGCAGATGGATGGGATGATGCTATTTATTTAGAGTCTAGACGCTGTTGCAGCATGGCGGGAAATTGGGCATAATAGGTTCGATTCAGGGGTGAAGGGTGTGGGAGAGGACAGAGGGTGACTGGTTTTTCATGGGTTAATCCCTTATTATCCGTTGCTTTGAGGGTAATATTGAGTTCAGCACTGTAGCGATCGCTCCTTTTCCAAAAATCATCTACTTCCTTTTTTCCACCATAGGGGGCAAACCATTTAAAAGCTTCGGTTCCCAGGGTAATAATGCGATTCCCTTCCCAGTATAGAACCAATAACTGTTCTATAAAAGGGCGAAAGCGTTTTTTGACGGCTGCGGAGTAGGCTTTATTTCCGGGAGGTTTATAGGGAACAGTGTTGGTGAGGAGAAGGGAATCGCAGACTTTTTCCAGTTCTTTTTTGTTCTGGGTATCAGTTTGGTATATGGTTCGATAGACACCCTGACGTACTAAAGTCCCCGCAGCACCGTATAATGGTTGGCGACGATAAACTTCATCTTGACCTAGATCTCTACCAAAAAAGCAGAGTTGACTTTTCAGGTTTCCTGCATAGAGGATGGGATAGGTGGGTTCTAAACCTGCACTCTGATAAACGGGGATATCAATGGGAAACTCCCCTCTCTGGGCTTCTTGTTGGATTTGAGTGATTAATGTTTCTATGCTTAACATAATCTGAGCTGATATTAATGGATAATTATATGACCTATATAGCAAACAACGAATATTATAGCGATCGCCATGTAATATCCGCCTTATTTGGATGGACTTGCTTCCTTTAATTGTAAAGTTTGGAGATTGAGGATTAAACGATTTTCATCTAGCAAATGAATCACTAATTCAGCTCCATCTACTGTAATATCTGCTGCAATTTCTGGTAAACCTTCCAGACACCGAATTGAAGCATCGGAATTGTTGAACAATAAAACATCCATTTCAGTCAAGACAACGGTACACTCATCCAAAGCTAGGATTTGGAAAACTGGTGTATGTAACGACATAGACAGACAAATGTTACCCTGTTGCAGGTTAATCCCAGCTAATCTTTGTTCTACTCCAATCCAGAGAATATGCTTATCTTGTGATATTGTAGTTACAGGTTCAATGATAGAACTGCTGTTCCAGGAAAGTCCGTAACATCCTAAAGACTCCCCTAAATCTAAAAGACCAAATTTCTGAGGGTAGTCGTGAACTATAACACGTCGTGCTCCGTCTATTTGCTTGAATTCTGATTCACTAATGGATTGAATTCTCATAATGTCTCCTCCTGGGGATATATCTTTGTAATTAAGGTAGTGATTTCCGGGATTGAGTCTAGATTGTTATCCCGATACAAATAGCTAATTTCAACGGCTCCTCGCACATTTTTTTCGGTAATTTCCACTTTTCTGACTAAGGTTATCCCATAGCGATCTGTTTTGACTCTAACTTGTGGAGCATTTAAACCTCGACGAAAGATTTGCAGCAACCTTTCCCTACCCCCCAACTCCTCATCTATTCCTAGTTGAAGCAACCCCTGTAGGTTATCTTTTGAACGTCTTTCATTATCCCGACTTGATTTTACCCGCCCAAACAAAAAAGTCAAATTTGCTAGGTTTGATGGTAAATCCCTCTCTGTAAATTAGCTTGTTCATTAGTAGTTAGACTTTTGGTAGGATTAGAATTGCTTCCGTTAACAACAACTCATAGGGGGTGGTTCAGGAAAGGCAACAGTTTTAAGCAGATTAATCGGACCCAATTGTTTAAGTAACGACCTTTGCTGCTGGTTGTGTACCAGGAGAGCACCTGCAAAACCCAAAGAATTGACGGAAATGGATTGACAACGCTCTTGAGAGCGGGGAATAATTAACATGTATTCCCGAGTAGCGAGGAAATTGTAGGCTCCAGTTTGGTGAGTATTCGTGGGAGGAATGAGTTTCAGTAAGCCAACTTTTTGTAACAGTTCATAATAGGTATTCAGGAAAGATACGGGAGATTCTAACAAACTTTGGTCTAGTTTAGCTATAGCATGACGGAAGGGAAAATGAGGTATAGTACCGATAGAGTTGGTAAATTCAGCTTTCTGGACTATAGTAGAGATAAGAAGCTCCTTTTGATAGGGAATTAGTTGCAAATGCTTGTGACGCTGACTTGCACCTGCTATCCTCCCCCCATTATAAAATGCCAAGGCTTCATATTCTGCCATGCACCGACTTAGAGCTACCATATCTTCTAAGGTAAGCCAAGTTTCCTGTTCTTGGAAATCACGGGTGATAATTAACAAATGATTATCCACCACATTATATTTATTGAGGATACACAAGTGAGTGGGGGAAATGTCAGCCACAAATAAGTCTTCCTCGTAGGGAAGGAAAGGATTAAATTCTGCACCTCGTTCTTGTTTCGCTTTCACCTTGGGGGATAACTTGGATAAGATCCGCACCAGGAAACTCATTCCCCACTGTTGGACAAACTCCTCCTCTGTTGCTATGGGTTCCAGGGCGCCGCATTTACGGGCGCGATCGCTTGTATCTTGGACAAGAGTCCACAATGTACCTGGTTTGAACATCTTCGTAATTTTTATCCCACGCTTAACGAAACTTCTTAATTTTGGCTTCACAAATCACTATAATAATCCCTGATTGAACATTGTCTCTCCTAAACCTATGCCAAAAACTAAACCCCTCTCCCTAATCCATCGTCCTCGTCGCTTACGTCGCACCGCAGCTTTACGCTCCCTGGTACAGGAGAACCATTTGACGGTGAATGACTTAATTTATCCACTGTTTGTCATGGAAGGGGAAAATAAACAGGAAGAGATTGTCTCCATGCCAGGTTCTTATCGCTATTCCTTGGATTTGCTTCTCAAAGAGATAGGAGAGGCATTTGGTTTGGGAATCAAGGCGATCGCTCTTTTTCCCCTAGTTCCGGATGAGAAGAAGGATAATCAGGGTACGGAGGGCTATAATGCAGATGGTTTAGTGCAGCAAACCGTTAAAGCTATCAAAAAAGAAGTCCCAGACATTACCATTATCACTGATGTTGCTCTGGATCCCTTCTCTACTTACGGTCACGATGGTATTGTGGAGGATGGCAAGATTCTCAATGACGAAACCGTGGCTGTCTTAGCCAAAATGGCAGTCTCCCAACTAAATACGCCTCCGCCTATTATGGACCTTTCCGGGATGCTTTGTCCTCAGCCCCTCAATTTGGGGATAAAAAGACTTATCAAATGGATCCAGCTAATACTCGGGAGAGCTTAAAAGAAGTGGCCTTGGATATTGCTGAAGGAGCTGATCTGGTAATGGTTAAGCCTGCTTTAGCTTATCTGGATATTATCCATCTAATTCACCAAACAACTCAACTCCCCGTAGCTGCTTATAATGTGAGCGGAGAGTACGCTATGATTAAAGCAGCAGCCGAAAAGGGTTGGATTGATGAAAAGAAAGTTGTCTTAGAAACTCTCACCTCCATGAAACGAGCAGGAGCAGATTTGATTTTGACCTATTTTGCTAAACAAGTTGCTTTAATGCTATAATAACAGTAACCAGTTCTTTGAGATAACTGGTTACTGTTGAATATAATTAAAAGGGAAAACAATGAAAGTATTGTTAATCTGGCTAATTAAAGGTTATCGAAGCTTGATTTCTCCTTTGTTTCCTCCCACTTGTCGCTTTGCTCCTACTTGTTCCCAATATGCTCTTTTAGCCATAGGAAGATTTGGGGCTGTGAAAGGTGGCTGGTTGACCATAAAGCGGTTATTACGCTGTCATCCTTTTCATCCAGGGGGTTACGATCCTGTACCTGGAAAAGAGAGATGATGTAGGGTTAGGGTTTCACGCAGAGTCGCAGAGACGCGGAGAGGGAGAGAGGGAGAGAGGGAGTAGAAAGATACTGTATAGTGGCTTTGTTATAGAGGTGCCATTCAATATATGTTAGAGGAACGGGGGAAGGTAATAGCGCTGGGGTCTTTGGCAGTTTTACTTCTTAGTGGTGCTGCTTATGAAGTGGTAATTCCTCACATTCCTTCTCTGTGTCCAACTCTGAACAACTGCGCTAGAGATAAGCAGTTTGGCAAACTCTACCGTACTGCGGTGACAACGGCAGACTCAGGTCTGGAACAGACAGGACAGTATCAAAACCTGTTAGAATTGAAGGAAAGTCGCCATCGCCTCATGAGTGCCATAGACCAACTAGCCACTATACTCGAGGATGTTAACATTTACCCCAAAGCAGAACAAGTTTTAGGAGAATATCGCAACAAACTCCAAGAGGTAGATAAGCGCTTGGAGATAGAAAAACAAGCATCCGCAAATTTCACCGCAGGGCAAAAGCTGGCTGAGGGTGCCAGTAATGAGGTAGAGATAGCTAAAACCATCGGTCACTATCAAAGTGTTAAAGCTGACTTAGAAAAAGCAAAAGCAAAATTAGAGCAAATTCCAGCAGATAGCATCATCACCTCCCAAGTTCAGCCCCTAAAAGCAGAATACCAAACCAGAATTAAAACTATTGAAGGTCAAATTGCCCAATTGAGAGCCAATTTAATCCATATCTATTGGTCTAATCAAGACCACTGGATGGCTAAAATGCCAGAAAAGTCCGTTGCCTTAACCTTCGATGACGGTCCTGTACCCCAACACACAAATAAAGTCCTAGACATTTTGAAAAAACACAGGGTCAAGGGGACTTTCTTCGTAATAGGTCGCAATGTAGATAATTTCTGCCCCACTCTCCAGCGGATTGTTCGGGAAGGACACGAAGTTGCTAATCACAGTTACAGCCATAATTCCCTGCCCAAATTGAGTCCCCAGTTCCAAAAAGCCGAAATGGAGAAAACCCAAAAGGCAATCCAAAAGTGCGTTGGGACCAAACACCTGCCATTGTGGTTTCGTTCTCCCTACGGCGCTCAAAATACTACCACTCTAAAGGTAGCTCACGGTGTGGGACTGAATACAGCTCTCTGGACCATCGATACCTTAGACTGGCGCTATGGCAACAATGCTGACTATGTGGCAAACAAGGCACTTCAGTCTCAAGGACAAGATATCATTCTCTTCCACGACCATGGATCTGCTGGTTTGGAAAGAATCATTATGGGCTTAAAAAACCGTGGGATTCAATTTGTGACATTAAGCGAAGCTTTACCTTAAGTCTATTGACGATTTAGGGACCAATCGTAGTTCAGATAGCTAATTTTATAACCACCCTGTTCCAGATACTGCCGCGACGATGGAGGGAGGTATTTGCTTAAGAAATGTAACACTGCTCGTTGACTCCTAGTACCAGTAAATTTATCTTCTACGATATAACTTGGCTGCCAATCTTTGCCATACCATTTAAAGATAGCAGAAAGATAAACCCTTCCCTCACCCTTCTCAATGCGGAAACCCTGGGAACTGCGGATAAATTTCCTCATTTGTTCTTCCAATTGGGTATCCAATTCTGCTGCTGTATAGGGTTCATTTCGCAGTATTGGACAACTCATAGCTGCACAAACTAAAGCAACGTGAATGCGAGGTTCGTTAAAGTCTTGCCGCAGAGTTCGGTGTTCGATATCATCTAAAGTCTTCCTTTCTCCTGCAATGAGCCATTTTTTCCCCTTCCAGACTCCGGGAATATCCCGAATACTCTTTTTAATGGGATTTTGGTCAATAATTGATTGGAGAGTAAAAGCGTTGTAAGCATTGATTAAAAAGGCAATTTTTTCCTTTTCAGTCCAAGAAGAATAAGTCTGGGGGGTAACTGCACCAACAGAAGCGTTGAAAGCATCTAATTGTTGGCGGTTTGTTTGTAATTGTTGGTAGTTAACTAAACCGCGATCGCTGACGTAAGTTCTTAAGACTGCGGTATAGTTATCATAGTTAAAAGGTTCACTAGATTTTGTCATGGCTGCTACTGGGGGAATATTTTGGGCGATGATTGGACTTGGATAATTGTGAATCAGGGCGATTGCTGGTAGTAACATAAGAAATCCAGATAGTTTATTCATCGTCTCTTCTATTATACTTGGATACCTCTTTAGTATACAACAATTTCTATGTAATTAACTCAAACTGAGTTTGAGTTGAGAAAGAGATTAAAAGTTTCCAATTTTTAATTAATCTGTAGGGTGGGCATCGCCCACCAAGTTGTAATATAAAATAAACCACCCCAGACACAGAGAGCACAGAGAAAGGGTAAGGAGCAACGATTTGGTGCCAATCCTACACGATCTAGCTCCGCAGTAATTCCCCCAACACAACTGTGGGTAATTCTGCTACGACACGAAACTGGGCGTCGTTAGTTAAAAACAAAGTACAGCCGCCCGATAGAGCCGTTACAGCATGAATCGCATCGGGGGTTTTCAGGTTTGTCGTCGCTCTTAGCTGTGCAGCTGCCTTCAAAATTGTTTGAGTAATGGGCAAAAGCTGTACGCGAGACGCTAGCAGGAGTTTTTCATAAGTTTTGATCAGTTCACTATCTAAATTCCGAGTAGGGACGACCAATGTTTCTAGTAGAGTTAACTCACTACTGACCAGTTCAAGTTGCTCTGTTTGAAACTGTGACCAAAGTGGCTGAAGCAGATTGTAGTAGGAGGGGTGTTCTTCAATGGTGTAAATGAAGACAGAGGTGTCAGCATAAACAGTGGCACCGTTGGGAATGGTTAATTGTCCCATGTATCTCTCTCAGCTCGAATTTGCTCCTCAATATCTTCAGCCGGACGTTTGGCATAGCGCTTACGGGCTGTTTCGATGAACTCTAAGATATTGGGCTGTTCAACCTGGGGTGGGGAGGATAACACCACAAAAACATCCACCTCCTCACCCACGACTGAATTAGGAGGTAGCTGGATCTGGATTTTTTTGCCAGGTAGCACCCTTGCAGTGATACGTAGAGTTGGTTGGGTTACGGCTGTTGGAATCCCCATTGTTTCAGCTAGAAGACGGACTCAATAATTATAGCCATATTTAAGCGACTACCACTCCTTTGCGTCTTTGCGGGGGCACGGCAGTGTGGTGCGTTACGATTGCGAAGCGTATGCGTTGCGTATGCGTTGCCATTGCGAAGCAACCGCCCTTGGCGTCCGCACCCTACAATTAGAGTAATTGTTTAAAGCGATCACCCATAGCCTTTTTACTAAAGTGAGTTAAAGTTTGCTCTCTTAACCACTCACCGTCAGTACGTTTGTCCCCTC
>JACONB010000181.1 GCA_014323965.1 Prochloron sp. SP5CPC1
TACCCTACCCTATCAATCTACTTCTGTCAAAAAATTTGATTGATGACACGCCCTAGGTTTGACGAACCAAAATGTAGCAGTCACTTCTCCCTCGGTAGTGTCTTCTATAGGTGTCTCCTCTATGCTCTTCGGGAAGTTTATAGAGGGATTGAAACAACCAGATCTTAGATACCTTGGACCATTCAGAGCATCCCAAGTTGCACGACGAGCTGCCTCAAGCATGATTTCAAGCTTATTAACAACATTAGTGTTTTGGGTATTGATCGACAAGTTGAAGTCCTCCATCATTACTAAACTGATGATACCATTCGTCCACAAGGGGTTGATAGACATTTTTGAAAAGCCGTAATCCTCGCTCAAATCGCCGTCTCACGTCAACTTCAGAAACTGAATGTCCACCAGCATCGACACGGATTGCCACAGGATGAACCGCAAAATCTGCTGATGGGAGTTCAATGAAATGTAGCGAGGTTCGATAACCTAAATTTCTCCATCGTAGTATCCGACTCCTATACATTCTGGATGATAAGGTCGTCTCTATTGCAAAGCTGTGACGACTGATTTCAAGCTGAGTCAGACGACGCATAAATTCCCTTCCTGCCGTAACCGGATGAGAGTATGTCTCACTTTCACGAACATTCAAGAAAGTAATATTGGGATATTGGAGCTGCAAAAGTTGCCGTGCAAAGGTCGTTTTTTTCAGCTCCATTGGCACCTGATATCAGTATTGCTTTAAGCAATTTCTTTCATTGATAATCAATAATTTCTAGGCTCCAAACGATTAGTTGGTGGGACACGAAGGTCTTGAAGAGTTTCTGCACGATTAAGCATCCGCAATTTTCGTAATGCCACTTTACGTGAAAGCTGGTGCTCTAACTAGGCGACATCAAACTTTCACTATTTCTAGGAAGCCCAAAGACCTTGAGGTCAGCGGCGTGAGACCAACTTGTTAGGTAGGTAAATTATTGGCATCAACAGAATAGCCCGTGGCTTTTAGTGCCTGAACTAATTTCAATTTCCAACTATCACCTGAGTCATATGGGGTATAAGTAATCCCAAGTATATCTGTTGGCAATTCTAATTTATCCTTTTTATCATCTTGCTTTAGTACAAAAACTTGAGCTCTGGAAAGTTTACCAATAAAATACCCGAATTCAAAAATTACATTCTGCCTTGCCCGTGGTTTAGCCTTCTCAGAACTTTCTGTTTTTTTGTAGGCCATATCATCAGGTGAAAGCAAAATAATTGCGAATTGAACATTAGCATTTTTCTCAAACTTTTCAATGATCGTGGCACCTTGATTAGATTGTTCATGAAGAATAATGGGCTGGAGCTTAAGTGCCTCTAGAGTTCTGGCTACTGTTTGCTTCATTTCTTCATCATGTCCATGAACAATGAAAATCTCGTTTGTTGGTGAACTGACGGAGGAGTTTTGCTGTTTCATTATTGCTGGCTTAGAGTTGATTAGATTATCTCTACATGACTGAAGTAAGACTTGGGCCTCGTTCAGAGCAGATTCATAGTTCTTGTCAAAGTCGATATTTTTGAATTCCTGCAAATATCTTTCGCTATCTCTTGGTAGTTGTCCAAGTTTCTCTTCGACATCACGTTTCCATGTGTGAAACTCAATGGAGCCATGTCTTTGATTTAAATATCTTATTGGCTGAATAAGTTGCAGAAAAAATCCTGTAATCTTGTTTTTTCTTATAGTATCAGTGAAATCCAAATTTAATTGTCCACCAAAACTTTTTCTGGCAGCACCAAGCCTTCTAACTTCTAGACTCTTCAAGTCATACTCTCTCCGCAGTTCATCTTCCATTTCTAACCCTCCTCATAAGCTTCTCGTTCAGATCGAGTCACTTCTCTTGCACTGATGATGCGACGAATTGAAATTTCTCTTTCAGTATAGGACACGATTAATAATTTCCTACGGTTTGACTCTCCAACAATAAGGTATCGCTCCTCATCGACAGAATGGTCTGGGTCAAAGAAGTCAACAAAAAGAGGATCATCAAAAACAGTTTTTGCTTCCTCAAATGAGACACTATGCTTTGATAGATTTGCCACAGCCTTGTTTTCACTCCACTCAAACTTCATGAGTTTTATTCTATCTTATTCCATGAGCACCATTAAATAAGCATCTTGTAAATTTTCGGATGTTGAAGGAGTTTACCTAGCCAAAACCTTTCGCTTTTCCAATAAATCATTGTCATTTGACTTTTCATATACCCTCACCTTTCAATTATAGTATATAATAAGATTTGGGGTCAAATTCCTAAAATATGAAACCCCAAACCTCAAACCCTCTAATAGTAATTGCCCACTTTGCGATGGTGGACAGCAGTGAAGGCGTCAGGGTTGGCGACGCGACCATTGGTTACTTGGCTATAGATTACCCAGTGGTCCGAACATTCCATCCTACTAGCAACAGTGCACTCTAAATAGGCGAGGGCTTCTGTTAGGATAGGAGAGCCGTTGTCTGCTGTTTGGGTTTGTACTTCAGCAAAGCGATCGGCACCAGGAGGGAAGCGCTTGAGGAAGTGTTTCATTAATTTTTGATATTTCCCTTCTTCGAGAATATTTAAAACAAAGCGATCGCCAAATTGCATTAAAGATTCTATTGCCCTATCTTTAGCTACAGCAACGGTAAAACCTGGGGGTTCAAAACTAGCTTGGGCTACCCAAGAAGCGAGCATAGCGCTGGTGAGGTTATCTTTTTTGGCGGTGAGAATGTAGAGTCCTCCGCTCAACCGCCCCATGGCTTTATCTAACTCGTTGTCCAGGGATTTCCTGGCTTTCACTTTCCGATCTAAGGCGAGAGTTTGTCCTAAGTCGGTACCAGATTCTTCACAGAGTTGATAGATAGCTGATGTGGGGGTATCTTTAATTCTAATGGGAGGAAAGGCTTCTTTCAGTCCTAAATCTCGGAATTTATTCAGGAGGGGATCGATGGGTTCGTCGTCTCCACCGTAAGATTCAAACATACCGATGGTTTGCTTTTTGTTAGCGGCGGCTAAAATGGCTCCCATGTTACTGGCTATCTCTTGATGATGACTCCCTGATAAGGGAGGCATAGCGATAGCTAGTGCTGCTGCTCGACTAACTAATTCTTGCACTTCGTGACTGTCGGCGGATTTCAAATCTACCATTTCTACCCCTACCCCGGCTTTAGTAATGCCTTTGGCAACGGCTTGGGAGAGGCGATCGCACCAACCGTAGTCAGAAATGTAAAACACAGCGGCTGTCTTCTCTGCTTTCGTAAAGCTCTCGCTCCAGGTGCGATAACAACTCAGGAGTTCTGCTACATTGTGGCGCAATACTGGACCGTGTCCGTTGGCGACAGTGGTAATGGTTCCCAATTTGTCCATGCGCTTCATGGCTGAAAGGACAGAGCGAGCATTGGGTGCCATTAAACATTCATAATAAAAGCGATAGTCCGGTTCTATGGCTCCTAAATCCTCATCAAAAAGGCTATGAGAACAGTAGTGCATACCAAAGGCGTCGCAGCTGAAGAGAGTTTCTGTAGCGCGATCATAGGAGAAGATAGTATCGGGCCAATGGAGGTTAGGGGCGTTAACGAATTCTAACACATGACCTTTACCTAAATCTAGGGTATTGCCGTTTTTGACGATTTGCCGTTGGAAGGGTTGGTGAACTAAGTCTTCCAGGAACTGAATTGCTACTTTGGAACCTACCACCACTATTTCGGGAGCTAATTCCAGCAAGTCTTTCACTAAGCCGCTGTGATCTGGTTCCGTGTGACTGATTACCAGATAGTCGATGGCTGTGGGTTCTATGATACCAGTTAGGGTATCCAGATAGAGTTGGCGGAACTTTCCGTGGGAGGTATCTACTAGGGCAGTTTTCTCCCCACGAATGAGGTAGGAGTTGTAGGTGGTGCCGTTTTGCAGGCCAAATTCAATGTCGAACCTATCCCTATCCCAGTCTAGAGAGCGAATAGCAGTGGTGTCCGCTGCTATGGCTTCTGTCTGTATAGTTAAGCGTTTTGCTGTTTTGATGGGAGTTGCTACCACCATATCTTATCTCCTAAAATTAGACCATGATAACAAACCTTTGCGCCTTTGCGTCTTTGCGCGAGACAATTTATTTAGTCATCGGCAATTCCCGACTCCATTTTGCTGGGTTTCGGGGGAAAGAGTTACAGTGGACTTGGCATCGGAAACACCTCATCCCAGGGGAATTACCTGAGAAAATTGTACCTCCTGGGGTTCCTGTCTATATTGCTTCTGTGGTTCCTGCGCAAGCAGAATTGTGGTGTAATTATCCTCATGGGAGATTTATTGGTTTGGAGGATATTCCTTTGGGGAATCTTTATCCCACTTTGGGAGTGGATCGTGCTTTAGCTTTGTGGGGTGCGGGGGTAACTTGGGGGTTTCCCTGTTTGGTGATTGACGGGGGAACTGCCCTTACGTTTACAGGAGCCAATGGCGATCGCATCAGTGTAGGAGGAGCTATTTTACCCGGGTTGAGGTTGCAGTTGAAGTCTTTGGGAAGGGGAACGGCTGCTTTACCTTTAATAGGGTTATCCAAAGAGTTACCAAACCGTTGGGAGTTAGATACTCTAGAAGCAATGGAAAGTGGGGTGATATATACAATTTTAGCTGGTATCAAGGATTTTATTACTAATTGGTGGGAGGATTTTCCTGAGAGTCAGGTGGTTTTAACTGGGGGAGATGGTGGTTTGCTGTTGAGTTTTTTACGGGCGCGGT
>JACONB010000182.1 GCA_014323965.1 Prochloron sp. SP5CPC1
GATGGTACCGTAGCCAGTCCTTGACTGCGATCGCGGGCAACAACAGCGTATCTGCTTTGTAAATCGGTATTTTCCGAGTCTACCGTCAGGGCAAATTGAAGATTTTTGAGGGTATATTCGTGAGCGCACCAAACTCGAGTATTATCAGGTAAGGCCTTCAGTTTGCTCAAGGAATTGACCATTTGTCCCGGAGTACCTTCAAACAACCTACCGCACCCCCCAGCAAATAAAGTATCGCCGCAAAACAAATCCCCCATATTGTCCACCGAGACTGGGGGAAAATAGTAAGCAATATGAGCGCGGGTATGTCCCGGAACAAAGAAAACTTCTGCCCTCCGACCTCCAAATTCAACTTGATCGCCATCTTGCAAAAACACCTGCTGTCCAGGAATTCTCCCTCTATCCTCTGCTCCGCCATAAACGCAAAGGTTGGGAAAATGTGACCTTAGTTTTTCATTACCCCCCACGTGGTCAAAATGATGGTGAGTATTAAAAATTGCAACCAAAGTAGCACCCAGCTTGTCTAAGCAAGACATTACTGGCAAAGAGGTCCCAGGATCGACAACGGCAGCAATGTTAGTTCGCCGAGCGTGCAGCAGGAATATATAGTTGTCAGAAAACGCTGGCAGTCTGATAACCTCCATGGATTAATTTCTCCTCTTCGCTGAATATCTAGATATGGTAGTGGAACTAGGAGGATAAAATCTTGACAACGAGATCAACTCTGATACTTTCCCCCTGAAGATTTTAATCTGTTAACATCCGTGAACAGTTATGATTGGCTAGGTTTGGGAATTTGAATTAATGCCCACCCTGGGAATTAATTCAAAATACTTAATCCAGCTGCTAAAACTTCTGCGAGAATGCTTATTACCCGATAAAGAGCAATAGTGAGGACAACCACTCCTGAGAAATCATCTAAGAGGGCGATCGCAGTAGCTTCAAATACTCCCAAACCTCCCGGTGCTCCTGGTACAATTAACCCTAGGAGCCAAGCAAAGCTGAAAGCTGCCAGTATTTGGGGTATATCACTCAAGTTTATGGGTGTTAGCGCCCAAAAGCAACTCAAAAAACCACTTCCCCGCAAAACGACAAAACCTATTTCTCCTAATAAGGGTATCAGAGGGTAGGTAGATAGCTTTTCTGTGGTGGTGTTTCCTTTCTGACGACTTAAAGTTTGCAGCACTGGGTTGAGGAAGTTGGGGTGAATAATTAGTAAGATGAGAATTAAACCCAGAATTTCTAAACCCCAGGTTCGGAGTCCAATTAAGGCTATAATTAAAGCTGCTGCTGCCATTAAAAGGGGTTCTAGTAATACTGTGAGAGTGGCGATCGCCAGGGAACCTCCAGCGTTTTGGACTCCTTTTATCCGCCCATAATAGTGCCAAATATTCCCCGGTAAGTATTTGGCTATATTAGTTCTCAGGTATAATTTTAATCCCTGTTGGGTTGTGATTGGTTGTTTACAGCTCTTCAGGATCCAGGTCCAAACCCAACCAGACCAAACATGAGCTATAAGGGTGATAACTCCTGCTACTATAAGTAGAGTCCACCCTTCTCCTTGGATCCGTACCGCTGTTACTTCTTCCCACCTGTCTTTGAAAGTTTTGAGGATAAAGAAGAGGGTTCCACCTAAAATTATCCATTTTAACCATCTGCGGACGCCAAGGGCGGGACGCAAGCGGGACGCCAAGGGCGGTTGGCAACGCATACGCTTCGCAAAGCTTCGCAATTATCAGCCTTCATCTGCGGTTCCTTATACAAGTCTCAATCAAGTCCGAGACTCCAGTAACAGGAAAAATATCACACTGCAACTCATATTTAACTTCTTCTAAGGTTAGATCATCTAAAAATACTGATTCATCTTGTTTGAACATGACGGAAGGGAGCAAAATCCCATCTCCTAGGTAACGCCCTTTCAGTTCCTTAACTAAATCATGCCCTGTAAGTATTCCAGTAACAGTTATGTCTTGTCCCCAATAGTTACTCCTGAGGGGAGCTAAGTGAACTGTTAATCCTTTAGGTGTATTTAGTTTGGATACTAAAGGTATGAAAGCATGTTCTACAGCATTGCCTACTACCCAGGTAAAGTTGCGGGGTGTTTTTATCTCCCTGGGAAGCATTTCTTTGGCAGTTACAGTAAACTCTTGGATAAATTGACCAATAGAACCCACACCGTTACCTATTTGGGGGTAATCTTCGTAGTGAGAGGGTGGGGGAGTTGGAGTTTGAGCAATGAGAAACCACTCGTCTGCTAACCAAGCAAAGTTACTTCCGAGTTTCTTTTGGAACTTTGTTTGTAGTTGCTGCACTTGCTTAATTACTTCCCTTGCTTTTTTCCTACTCACGGGGGTTAGTTCTGCTTCGGGGGGACGAAACTTAGTTAAACCCACAGGAACTACAGCAGTGGAGATAACCGTAGGGTGAAACTGGGCTAAGTCTAGGAGGGTTGTTTCTAAATGGTGTTTATCATTAATACCAGGACAAACTACTATTTGAGCGTGAACTTGGAGTCGTCGTTCTTGAAACCATTGTAACTGTTCCAATATTTTTCCAGCGCGGGGGTTTTTCAGGAGACGGGTTCTAATTTCTGGTTCCGTACTGTGAACGGAGACGTAAAGGGGAGAGAGTCGGAGTTTTTCAATTCTTTCCCACTCCTTAGGAGGGAGGTTGGTGAGGGTGAGGTAACTCCCGTAGAGGAAACTGAGACGATAGTCGTCGTCTTTCAGGTAGAGGGTAGAACGTTTTCCCGGGAGTTGTTGGTCGATGAAACAAAAGGGACAATTGTTGTTACACTGGATTAATCCGTCAAAAAGAGCAGTGGTAAACTCTAAACCTAAGTCTTCGTTATCCTCTTTTTCTATTTCGATATAGTGGGTGGTTCCTTTTCTATCTAGGACTTCTAACTCTAGGTACTCGTCGGCACAGAGGTATTGATAGTCGATGAGGTCTCTCAGTTGGGTACCGTTGACAGTTACAATAGCATCTCCTGGTTCAAACCCTATTTCTGCTGCTATGGAGTTGGGGGTTATTTTACTAATTGTGGCAGGTTTCATAGTAGGAGTTTCGCGCAAAGGCGCAAAGTCGCAAAGGGGGAATATAAGATGATGGGGAAATTATAGATAGTTCTATCATAACAGGTAATCTCAACTTTGTCAATCTAGGGGGTTGACAATGGGGGATTGACAGGGTATAGTGCACATAGTGGAGAAGGTCTGCTCCTATAGGGGGTAGTAGAATATCCAAGTAAACTAAACCCTCTCCTCCCCTCTCTGCGCCTCTGCGCCTCTGCGTGAAACAAAATGAACAAACAGGACTTAATCCAAAAACTATCCTTAGTAAAACATGTAGAAGGGGGCTATTTTTCAGAAACCTACCGTTCCTCCCTCACTATAGATACCTCACTATAGATACCGCCAGAGAAGGGAATCAGAGAAACTTAATCACCTCCATTTATTACCTCCTCACGAAAGAGCAACCCATTGGCTACTTCCACAAAAACCAATCTCCTATTCTCCATTACTTCCATGGCGGTTCCCCTTTGACTTATTTAATTCTCCAGGAAAATGGGCACCTAGAGAGGGTGAAACTGGGATTTGATGTTACGAAAAATTAAGTTCCCCAGTTATTAGTACCGGAAAACTGTTGGAAAGCAACAATTTTAGAATCAGGAGAATATGGTTTACTGGGAGAAGCAGTTAGTCCAGGTTTTGACTATCGAGATATGTCCCTCGCTACCCCAGATTACTTTCGTTCCCATTTTCCTCAATTGTGGTCTGAGTTGGCACCCTATGTCAAATCATGAAAGCCATAAAACCCTCCTCTTCCTCTCTGCGACTCCGCGCCTCTGCGTGAAACCCTCTTAAATGAAACCAAACAGCAATCAAATCAAGACCAAAGCCAAGGAACTAGGTTTCCACCTGGTGGGGATAGCTAACGTAGAAGGGCACCCAGAAACCAACTATCTCCAAACTTGGTTAAGAAAAGGGTACCATGGCAATATGGAATGGATGAAAAATCCTCAACGGAACAATATCCTCACCTATAAACCCTGGGTGCAATCGGTTATTTCTGTTGCTCTCAACTATTATACTCCTCACCAACGCCCGGAAGGAAAAGAATATGGCAAAATTGCTCGTTACGGTTGGGGAAGGGACTATCATAAAGTCATAGGAAAAAAGCTGAAGGCTCTCAGGAGATGGTTACAAGAGCAGGACAGAGAAATTGAGAGCACATATTGCAGCGACACAGCACCTATTCAGGAGAAAATTTGGGCACAACGAGCAGGAATAGGTTGGATAGGCAAAAATGGGAACCTCATTACGAGAGAATATGGCAGTTGGGTGTTCTTGGGGGAAGTCCTCACTAACCTAGTGTTAGAACCCGATGAACCCCACAAAGAATATTGTGGTACTTGTACTCGTTGTCTAGAATCCTGTCCTACTTCAGCATTTCCCCAACCCTTCGTGGTAGACGCTAATCGTTGTATTGCCTATCATACCATTGAGAACCGGGAAAAGGAACTCCCCCAGGATATTGATTTAGCCGGTTGGGTGGCAGGTTGTGATGTTTGTCAAGAGGTGTGTCCCTGGAACCAACGTTTTGCTAAGGAAACCGACGTGGCAGATTTTCAACCCTATGCTGGAAATGTTGCTCCTTTAGTGACATCCTCCCGACGCTGACCCTACGGGTACAGCGCGGGCTTCCCAGCCTTACGATTG
>JACONB010000183.1 GCA_014323965.1 Prochloron sp. SP5CPC1
AAGCCTTCCGTTAAACCAAGCCCCTGCTTATATTTGGCTTACGCCACGACTTTCACAGGGAACGAGCCGCACGTCAATAGTTCCTGCAAGATACGCTTGAGACTATCAGGATCAGTGTATAGTAAGTCTGGCGATCCCGGCTTTGCGGCCTGCCGGGGATAATTCACTACTAAGGTTAATCCCAAATCCTGCCATTTTTGCTCAAAAGATTGGGCTAACTCCCCAATAAGCTCCAAAAGATTCAGTTTTTCGTGATGAGATTGCAATGGTTTAGATTCTAACTTTTGGAAAGTCAGCAAGTCGTTAACCAGATTAATTTCTTTGTCGCATTGATCCTCTAGAATATCCAAATATCGCTGGCTTTGCTCCTTATTATCCGCAATTTTCAGCATATTGATGGCCATTTTCATCCCTGTCAAGGGAGTTCTTAAGTTATCGCTGACCGTCGCCAGGAATTGATCCTTGAGTTTATTTGATTCTTGCAGCTCTTGGAGCTGCTGACTCATTTTAGAGGATAACTTCCTTTGGACATCTAAACTCAACTTTAACTGTGCCGTCCGTTCATCTACCAGGGACTGGACCCTTCTTAGAGCGCGATCTTGAATCATAGCCGTGCTAATTTGAATTGCGACCCAATTAACCAACTCTAATTCATCCTCTTGCCACTGGCGGATTTCATATTGCTGCAAGACCAAAAAACCCAACACCAGGTGAGGAGTGGAGTTGCAGCCGGTACTTCCCATAAGGGGCATGAAGAGAGAAGCAGGAGGGGTATCGATTGAGAGCATATTGTTCTGTTGGGGGAGTCCGTCTGGATTCCTGGGCAAACGCCAGAGGTTGAGGTGTATTTTTCAAAGCAGATCTAGTCAGGGGAGAATTTGTGAGAGAGAAAGAGTGCTCAAGCAAAGATTTTGAGGTATTGCTATGGGCTGACCATTGAGCAACGACTTGAGCTTGGGCTTTGACCGAACTGTAGTTGGACCTGTTTTGCCATAAGGAGTCTTGATATTTGAGCATCAAGATGAGACCGAGGTCTACCTGAAGTGCTCTAGCTGTAGCCTTCAGAGCGAGATTGAGAATGGAATCCATATCCTCCCGGTTAAGAATCGCCTGGGGGAGATCTTTCAGGAGAGTTTGGTAGTGGTACTGCACTTTACAAGTCGTTATCACGCTGGTTGATATCCTTAATGGCTAGCTCAAATACCTATAATATTACCCATTTCGCCAATGAACTTGAACATATCCTTTCCCGGACATCCTGCGACCCGGGCTTTGCCCGGATCCGCGCTAAGGCGCGGCCCGCCAGAGTGAAAGCATTATAGCGCCGAATGCGGGGTAAAGGGTACAGGGAAGGAGCGCACCGCTTTTTACCTCCCTTGACAAATTTAGGCATAGTCGCTACCATCTTGAGAAGGTAGTCCAATTAGCGTTGTCTAAACTTTCATGCAATTTGAGTGAGATGAGGCGAAGAATCTAGATAATATTCGTAAACATCAAATTGATTTCGCGGCCTGAGATGTTTGAAGGTCCGATGCTAATTGAGTTAGATGATCGTTTTGATTATGGGGAAGACCGTTGGTCTGGTATCGGTTTCCTCTATAATGGGATAGGGATCGTTATTTGGACAGAACGGCAAAATGACATGATTCGGATAATTTCAGCCCGGAGGGCAAATCGATATGAACGGCAAAAATTTGAGCAATACCTCTCGATCTAACTGGAAAGCACTTGAAGAGATGGAAGATGAAGACATTGATTATTCTGGCATTCCACCTTTGACGGATGAGTTTTTTGAGTCGGCTACTTTAAGAGTTCCTGCTCCTATTGCACAGAGACTAGTTCAGATTGATCCAGATATTCTGAAGTGGTTTCAAACTCAAGGTGGAGAATACAAAACTTTAATCAACTCAGTTTTACGTCGTTACATGGAAAGGGGCGGCGAACAGTCTGGAGAAAAATACTATGGTTAATGAATACACTGCTATTATACAAGAAAATAGTGGTTGGTGGATCGGTTGGATAGAAAAGATACCAGGAGTTAATTGTCAGGAAGTTTCTTATGAAGAATTACTTGAAAGCCTGAGAATTACTCTTCAAGAAGCTCTAGAGTTTAATCGGCAAGATGCCATTTCGGCTGCCAGTGAAAACTACAGAGAAGTAAAGATAGCCGTATGAAACGTAAACAGTTTATCCGCTAACGATCTCAAGGGTGTGAAATGCTCAGAGAAGGTGGTAGGCACTCTTCGCAACACACTCATGGAACTAGCGATCAAAGGCTAAACGCCGCTAAAAGCAGATACCGTAGGGTGGGCAAGATAAATTGCCCTAAATCTCTGCTCTAAACCACCCAACCTTGCCCACCAACATAAAGAAAGATAGTCCAACACATCTCTGTTGGTGGGCAATGAAAGAAAAAGATACCAAGTAAGCCTAAAATAATAGTAATATTGACAACCCTACTATGCTAGATCGAAGGAGAGTAAATGTGAATTATCTAATAATAATCTATCCCTGTGACGAAGGGGGTTTTGTAGCTGAAATACACGCTCTGGGTAGATGTACTGTAGGGGCGGGGTTATCCCGCCCACTAAATCATTAAGTGCTGTATAATCAAGAAAAGTAAACTACAGTTTGCTAAAAAGTAGTATAATCTTAGCTCTATGTCAACGATTGGGTAAAAATTAATGGTAGCACAATCTAAGATTGGAGTAGCGATAGTAGGTACTGGTTTTGGGCAGAAAATTCACATTCCCGGTTTTTTAAATCATCCTCGTACTGAGGTGGTAGCCGTATATAATCGCGACTGGGAGAAAGCCAAAGCCATCGCTCATACCTATAATATTCCCCATTACGCCAATGAACTTGAACCTATCCTTTCCCTTCCTGAGGTAGATGGGGTTAGTATTTCAACCCCGCCGTTTTTGCACTACGAAATGGCGAAAGCAGTTTTGGCAGCCAGGAAGCATTTATTATTAGAAAAGCCCATGACCATGAATGGGAGCCAAATTAGGGAACTGTATCATTTCGCTCGCTCCCAAGGAGTGGTAGCAACCGCTGATTTTGAGTTTCGCTTCGTTCCTGCATGGCAATTATTGGCAGAATATCTGGAGGGGGGATATGTGGGTAAGAAGCGTTTGATTAAGATAGACTGGTTGGTAACCAGTCGTGCTAATCCAGAGCGGCCTTGGAATTGGTACTCTCGCAAGGACATGGGAGGAGGTGCTCTAGGGGCTGTAGGTTCCCATGTCTTCGATTATATTAGTTGGCTCTTCGGTCCCATTAAGCGGTTGTGTAGCTCCTTAAATTGCGCGATCCCCCAGAGACCTGATCCAGAAGCTGGAGGAGAATTAAAGCCTGTGGATGGGGAGGACAATATTTTGCTGCTGTTAGAGTTGGCTGATGGTACTCCCATTTCTTTGACTATGAGTTCTGTAGGTAAAGCCGCCTCTCGTATGGTGGATGAAATCAGACGACAGTTTCGTGAAATACCAGGTCTTTTAAAAGGAGAGGGAAAACCTGATACAGCTCGCTGTGTTTCCATTTCCACAAACGCAGCCCTTAGAGAAATGATCCTACCAGGTGTCATTGCTGTGGCCTCTCCTGTGTGTGTGGGTCTTCTTTTAGGAGCTCAAGCCTTAGGAGGCATGCTCGCAGGCTCTTTAGTGGTAGGAATTGTGTTTGCTTTATTTATGAGTAACTCAGGAGGAGCTTGGGATAACGCTAAAAAATACATTGAAAAAGGTGACATTGAAGGAGAATCAAAAGGAGGCGATACCCATGCAGCCGCTGTCATTGGAGATACTGTGGGAGATCCTTTCAAAGACACCACAGGACCTTCTATGAATATCCTCATTAAAGTTATGTCCATTGTGGCTTTGATTCTAGCCCCTCTTTTATAAGATCAAAATAGAAAACAAGATTTAAGAGCTTAAAAGTTTTTAAGCTCTTAAAAGCCTTTGTTTTAAAAACCTTTACAAAATCGGAATGATACTCCATGATTGTAAGAAGAGAACTTTGAAAGGAGACCCTTAAGATCATGCTCATAAGAAGACAGGTAGAAAAACATCTTTTAAGGCTTAAAAAACAGTACCCTGTGATCACCATTACAGGCCCTCGTCAATCAGGAAAAACCACTCTCGCAAAACTTTGTTTCCCTCGTTACTTTTACTCTACTCTTGAAGATTTAGACACAAGACAAGAAGCTCAAAATGATCCAAGAGGTTTTTTAGAAAAATCTCCCCACATGATCATTGATGAAATACAAAAAGTCCCCTCCCTTGTTTCTTATATCCAAGGAATCACAGATAAAAGTAAAAAAACAGGACAATTTATTTTAACAGGAAGCCATCACTTCCAACTGACAGCTACAATCTCTCAGTCTTTAGCCGGCAGAACAGCTCTCATACATCTTCTACCCTTTTCTATGAAAGAGCTAAAAAGTAAAGAAGATTACACTCAACTTTTATATCGTGGTTTTTATCCCAGAATTATTGATAAAAAACTTAAACCTAAAGAAGCTCTTTCTTTCTACATTAACACCTATATTCAAAGAGATTTAAGAGATATAAAGGAAATAAAAAACTTAAAACAATTTGAAAGATTTTTAAAGCTTTCAGCAAGTTTTACAGGACAAATTGTCAATAAAGTGAAATTTGCAAACGACATAGGTGTTGATAGTAAAACCATTGATTCATGGCTTTCAATTTTAGAGGCAAGTTATA
>JACONB010000184.1 GCA_014323965.1 Prochloron sp. SP5CPC1
CGGTTCGCTGTTTACACCTTTTGGATTGCATTTTACTCCTCAAGCATCCTGATTTACACTTCAGGGAATCAGAAGACGATTGAGGTGAATTGTGCCAGGTATTCCTATCCTGATCCATGGATTATGGTATTGATTATTCTAATTTTTCTCCCTCATCCAGTTTCGACTATTTACCGCATTGATGGTATACCGAAGATAACCAAGGCTTTTTTAATTGCTTGCTTTCCAGCTTTTTTGACAGCCATGACCTTGCTAATTATGAACTGGAAAAAAGTCTTGTTTTTTGTACAGGAAGAGTTGCATTTATCTTTACCATTCTCCTCTAAAAAAAGCGTCGAAAAATAGGAAACTATTATTAAGGAAGATAATTGGGAGTCATTTGACAAACTATTAGATAAAATATCAGCAAAATGTTGGCTGTTTGTTATCTATTTTATCTATAGAGTTGATGCTCCGGATCTAGCCAAACAATATAAAAGATTTCATCAATAAAGAATCCATGAATTCTGCCATATTCATTAGCGGAAAGAGAAAATTGATAGGGGATATCCACTAATTCGTCTTCGAGAGGAATTCCAAAGCAGTTCTCGGTAGTATCGCTCCAATTAATAGGATGGCATCGCAATGTCTTATTGCTATTCATCTTTAGCTCCTGTAGTGATAAGCGGGATAATTCTTTCAGTCTGGTTAGCAAAGCAATTAAATATTTTGTCCCTTTAGGTTGGATAGAAAACTTGGGATGTTCTTCCTGTAGGTATTGAAACGAGAAAACAACTCTTTTGGGCAACTCAGTATTAAACCTCGTGGAGTTAATACTACCTGACTTATTATTAACTTGGGTCTTTTTCAAGCGCTTTTTCTTCGGTTTCGACACGAGCTTCAAAATAATTTTTCATTGATTCTTTGGTAATAATATTATTGCAAGGTTCGCTCTTGGAAAGACCCTCTCTCGCTTTTATCCAAGGCTCCTCTACATGAGTCATTCTTTCTAGCTCGTAAGCGTCGCAAGAGAAATATTCATCCACAACTTCTTCTAAAAATTCTCTAACCTCTTCATTAAAGCTTGGTTGGCTGACTTCTTCTTGTATCGGCATCCATTGCCAGTGTCGGTAGCGATCATATAGAGCTTTGATAACTGGTCCATGAATCCAAGCCTCAAAATCTTCTTCAAATAATGGCTTTCCATAGATGGCTAGATACCAAGCTTGAGAGTAATAAACCAGCTTTTGCAGCTTGAGATTACTAATAAAAGAGCCAGTTTCATTTGCTAGCCAGATGAAATATTTTGCGATTTCGTAGCATGTTATCATTTTCACCTCCAGTTAACTATCAATAATCAGGGAAAGAATAGGTTTGGTTTTACCCGCTCGATGGTCAGCAAGAGCCTCTTGGGCAAGTTCAGCCAGTAAATCTTGAGACTTGGCAAATAAATCATTCCAACGCTTTTCTGAGGCAAGTTCAGCCAACACAATTTCGGCTATTGCATCCTGGTCTTGTTCTGGTAATTCTGAAGCTTTCGCAAAAGCTTTCTCAAGTATTTGAGTCATAAAAACCTCTTTGATTCTTCATTGTATAGCAATAACAAAATAATCTCTATCCATCCGCGTTCATCTGCGTTTATCTGCGGTTAAAAAAAAATCCCCCACTCAAAAGAGCAGGGGATTGTTCCCTCAAAAGCTAAGTAAAAACAGCAGTTAGCCGAACTTACCCGCCGTCGAGGCTATGAGGAATGCCGCGTAGGTTAAGAAGTAACCCACCGTAAAGTGAGTCAAACCCACCAAGCGAGCCTGAACGATAGAGAGAGCAACAGGCTTATCCTTCCAGCGAACCAAGTTAGCCAGAGGAGTGCGCTCGTGGGCCCAAACAATGGTTTCAATCAACTCTTGCCAGTAACCGCGCCAAGAGATGAGGAACATGAAACCAGTTGCCCAAGCTAGGTGTGCCAAGAGGAACATCCAAGCCCAGACAGACAGGTTATTCGTGCCGTAGGGGTTGTAACCGTTAATCAACTGTGCGGAGTTGGCCCAGAGATAATCCCGGAACCAGCCCATGAGATAAGTAGAGTTCTCATTAAACTGAGCCATATTACCTTGCCAGAGGCTGAGGTGCTTCCAGTGCCAGTAGAAGGTCAACCAACCCAAGGTATTCAACATCCAGAACATAGCCAGGTAGAAGGCATCCCAAGCAGAGATGTCGCAAGTACCGCCACGACCGGGACCGTCGCAAGGGAAGGAGAAACCGAAGTCTTTCTTGTCTGGCATTAACTTGGAACCCCGAGCATCCAGAGCGCCTTTAACCAGAATCAAGGTGGTGGTGTGGAGACCGAGAGCGATGGCGTGGTGAACTAAGAAGTCCCCAGGACCAATGGTCAAGAACAGAGAGTTAGCTCCGCTGTTAATGGCATCCAGCCAATAGTGTGCTCCAGGAATGTTAGCGCTGGCTACGGTTGCCATGCTGTCTGGGTTAGAGAGCAACACGTCAAAGCCGTAAAGAGCTTTACCGGAAGCAGCCTGAACGAACTGAGCAAATACTGGCTCGATGAGGATTTGCTTCTCAGGAGTACCGAAAGCAACCACTACGTCGTTATGGACGTATAAGCTGAGGGTGTGGAAGCCTAAGAAGAGAGATACCCAGCTCAAGTGAGAAATCAACGCTTCTTTATGCTCCAACATGCGAGCTAAAACGTTGTTCTTATTGACTTCTGGATCGTAATCCCGGACGAAGAAGATAGCGCCGTGGGCAAATGCTCCTACCATTAAGAAACCGGCAATGTACTGGTGATGTGTGTACAGAGCCGCCTGGGTGGTGTAATCCCTCGCTATGAAAGCATAGGAAGGCATGGAGTACATGTGCTGCGCTACCAAGGATGTCACCACACCTAGGGAAGCTAAAGCTAACCCCAGCTGGAAGTGGAGAGAATTGTTAATGGTGTCGTATAACCCCTTGTGACCCTCACCTAAGGCACCGCCAAAGGGAGTTCCTTTAGGAGGGTTGTGAGCGCCGAGAATCTCTTTGATGCTGTGACCGATACCGAAGTTGGTGCGGTACATGTGACCAGCAATGATGAAGATAACGGCGATCGCCAGGTGGTGATGGGCAATATCCGTCAGCCAGAGAGCCTCACTGTGGGGATGGAAACCACCTAAGAAGGTGAGAATTGCTGTTCCCGCTCCTTCGGAAGTACCGAACAGGTGGGCTGTAGAATCTGGGTTCTGAGCGTATACGCCCCAATTACCCGTAAAGAAGGGACCCAAGCCAGCAGGGTGAGGCATGGTGGAGAGGAAGTTATCCCAACCCACATGTTGACCTCTTGATGCAGGGATTGCCACGTGAACCAAGTGACCTGTCCAAGCCAAGGAGCTGACACCAAATAAACCAGCCAAGTGGTGGTTCAGGCGAGATTCAGCATTCTTGAACCAACCCAAGCTGGGACGGTACTTAGGCTGTAAATGGAGCCAGCCTGCGAACAGCAACAATGAAGCGAGAATTAACAGGAATACTGCTCCGCCGTGCAATTCATTGTTGGTTCTCATGCCAATGGTGTAGAACCAGTGGTAAACGCCGGAGTAGGCAATGTTTACCGGGTTAGTTGCACCGGCTTGGGTAAAAGCATCAATTGCCCCGGAACCGAAGTGAGGGTCCCAAATTGCATGGGCGATGGGACGGACATTCAGAGGGTCTTTGACCCACTGCTCGAAGTTACCTTGCCAGGCTACATGGAATAGGGTGCCGGAAGTCCACAGGAAAATGATGGCCAGATGACCGAAGTGAGAGGCGAAAATCTTTTGGTAAAGATTCTCCTCTGTCATGCCATCATGGGTTTCAAAATCGTGGGCTGTGGCTATCCCGTACCAAATCCGACGAGTAGTCGGATCTTGAGCGAGATCCTGGCTAAATTTTGGAAATTTAGTTGCCATAGGTCTTTAGGAATTTATTCCCTTAATAAATGAGACTAATGCAAAATTGCTGCTCACTTGTTTCTATTTAACAAGAGTGGGTTGCCAATCGCTGGGTGCTAACCCAAATGGCGAAAGGCAAGGCATCTGATGAGCCGTCTAACCCACTGAAAGTGTTCGGGCGAGGAAGAATGCCCAGGTTGTGACAATTCCTCCCAAGAGGTAGTGAGCCACCCCTACAGCCCGACCCTGAATGATACTCAAAGCGCGAGGCTGAATGGAAGGAGCCACTTTCAGCTTATTATGAGCCCAAACAATGGACTCAATTAATTCTTGCCAGTAGCCGCGACCGCTAAAGAGGAACATCAGGCTAAAAGCAAAGACAAAGTGACCAGCTAAGAACATAATTCCGTAGGCAGACAAAGCCGTACCATAAGAATTAATCACATTAGCTGATTGGGCCCAGAGGAAGTCCCTTAACCAACCGTTGATAGTAATTGCACTTTCGGCAAAGTTACCAAAGGTAATGTTGTAAACATCCCCATCAGGAGTTACGGTACCCCAAACATCGGATTGCATTTTCCAACTGAAGTGGAAAATAACGATGGAGAGGGAATTGTACATCCAGAATAAGCCCAAGAAGACGTGATCCCAACCTGATACCTGACAAGTGCCGCCACGACCGGGACCGTCGCAAGGGAAGCGGAAGCCGAGATTAGATTTATCGGGAATCAGACGGGAGCTGCGAGCGTAGAGCAGACCCTTGAGGAGAATCAGTGCCGTCAC
>JACONB010000185.1 GCA_014323965.1 Prochloron sp. SP5CPC1
CCAAGAATCCCCCGGTTTTAGCGTAGCGGAACCGGGGGAATGTCAATGAAACTCTCGACTTATCTCAAGTTTTCCATCGTCAGGATTGTTTTGCCCTCAAAGTATTTGGAGATAGCATGATTGAAGACTCTATCGCTGACGGTGATTTTGCGATCCTCCGTGAGGTTTCCCCGGACGAACAACTCAAAAATGGAGAAATTGTCGCAGCTAGAGTAGAAGGACTGGGAACTACTTTAAAGCGTTTCTATTGCTCGGACGGCAATGTGATTTTAAAACCTTCTAATCCCCAGTATCCCCCTATTGAAGCAAATGCCAATACTGTGGAAGTCCAAGGAATTCTCGTCGGGGTCTGGCGCAGTTATAGTTCTACTATTACTCCCTTAAATCTGGGAAAATAAGAGTAAATAAGCTGAAATTGGGAGGCAAATTGTGATTCTCACTACTCTAGAAGGGGTTCCTGGGAAAGAAATTATCGAACATTTCGGTTTGGTCCAGGGCAGTACGATCCGAGCTAAACACATTGGCAAAGATATCATGGCGGGTTTTAAAAATATCATCGGCGGAGAACTGAAAGGTTATACTGAACTGTTACAGGAAGCACGGCAAGAAGCAGTGGAGCGAATGGTCAGACAAGCAGCTCAATTGGGTGCTAATGCTGTAGTTAATGTCCGCTTTGCTACCTCCAGCGTCGCTCAAGGCGCTGCGGAACTTTTTGCTTACGGCACGGCAGTGAGGGTAAAATAGATATGTATAATTTGATTATCTTTTTCTGTTTGCTCGCTCTAGGATATTTTTCTGGCAATTATTTTGAGCAGCAACATTATAAGTCTATCAAAAGACGAGAACGCAAAACTCTCTCTTTGCCTGCTGTTACTTTCGGGGCGAAAAAACCTATACCTGAAGCTGAGGTGGCAGCTCTGTTTGTGGGTAGTGTGGTGATTTCGGCAGACTACTTTAAAATGTTTGTCTATGGGCTGCGTAACCTCGTCGGTGGGCGGGTGGTAGTCTATGAAAGCCTCTTGGATCGGGGACGGCGAGAAGCTCTCTTGCGAATGAAAGAGCAGGCCATCACTTGGGGTGCTAGTACTATAGTTAACGTGCGCCTGGAATCTTCTAATATCGGTCGCCAAGCTGGAAATAATAAGGGTATGGTGGCAATTGAAGTTATTGCTTATGGAACGGGTATTAAATAATGAAATACACTCCTAAGGAAATAACAGAGGAAGTAAACGTAACAAAAGTACATCCTCTGGTTAATTTAGCCTCTCTGTTGGGTACCACTATTGTTGTTTCTGCTGCTATTTATCTGGGTTTGGGCTTTGTCGCTGGACAATTGGCAACTAGAATGGACCCGGAAACGGAAATTAAAATCGGTCAAAGTCTTTTTCCTACAGGAATTTCCCACCGGGAGCATTCCCAACAGCTGGAATATGTGGAAGGGTTGCTTGGCTCTTTGCAGCAAGAAATGGGAGCTACTCGCATTCCTTTAACTGTTCACTTGTGGGAAAATGAACAACTCAATGCTGCCATTTTTCCGGGAGGCAATATTGTGGTGACTACTGGATTGCTAGAAGCTGTGGAAACGGAAAATGAGTTAGCTTTTGTCCTTGCTCATGAGTTGGGGCATTTTGCAGCTCGGGATACTCTTAAGGCTTTAGGGCGATCCCTGGTTTTTGTCTTTGTCTCTACGGCGATCGATAGTCAAGGAGGTGCTTCGGGAGTAGTTTCCACCACCGGGCAATTGACCAATTTGCATTACAGTAGAACTCAAGAGTCTGCTGCTGATTTGTATGCTTTGGAGGCAATTATCCGTCGCTATCAACATGGGGGTTATAGTCTCGATTTCTTCGCCCGGATTAAAGCTAAGGATACCAAGGGGAAGTTGAGTGAATATTTCTCTACTCACCCCATTACCCAAGATAGGATTGACGAGTTGAAAACAATAGCAGCAGCACGAGGTTGGTCTATGACAGGAGTTGCTTCTCCTATCCCGGAAACAGTGACCAGTAGTGACCACTTACCTTAACAGTTATTAGGCGTATTGCTTGAATTTAATTCAATTAAATTTGGATGCAAACTGTGATTATCACTACTCTACAAGGAGTTGTTTAAAAAATATTAATTACAATAGATTAGCTGTATTAATATAGCACTAATACAGTAGGTATATATTTGTTTATTAAATTAACCAATAAACCAGAGCAATATTAGGGCGATCGCTATAACTAGCAACTGGTAACTTCTATAATGTAGTATATATGTAGCAAAAATAATTGAGATTGAGATCCATGCCCTGCGAACAGTTAAAATTATCCACGCCAGCGCCAGTCTTGTCTTGGGCTAATCATGCCTTGGGACATGAAGAGACGAAAATGGCCAAGAATGTAGCATCTCTGCCCTTTGTCTTCAAGCACGTTGCCTTAATGCCCGATGTTCATCTCGGGAAAGGAGCATTAGTGGGGTCCGTTATTGCTACTAAAGATGCTATTATGCCCGCTGCCGTGGGGGTTGATATTGGTTGCGGTATGTGCGCCATCAAAACCCCTTTCCAAGCTAGTCAGTTGGAAGGTAAGCTAAAGCAGATTCGTCAAGATGTTGAAACAGCTATTCCTGTTGGTTTTGAGGCCAATAAGGAGGTGGAAAAGGCTGTCAGCAACTGGCAGGGTTGGGGAGACTTTAAGGAATTGCATTCAGGAGTGCAGCGTCTGGAATCAAAGGCTATGAAGCAAGTTGGTTCCTTGGGTGGTGGCAATCATTTTATCGAAGTTTGTCTGGATAGTGAGGAGCAGGTTTGGTTAATGCTCCACTCTGGATCCCGTCATATTGGTAATAAGTTGGCTCAGTGCCATATTGGTACTGCGAAGGAATTGGCGAAATTGGCTGATACTTCTCTACCAGATCGGGATTTGGCTTTCTTCGTTGCGGGAACTGCTGAATTTGCTGCCTATTGGCGAGATTTACAGTGGGCGCAAAATTACGCTCGTTACAACCGGGAGATTATGATGGCTCGGTTTAAAAGGGTTGTGGAAAAGCATGTTGCGGGAGGGAAACCTACTAAACCTTTGTTGTCGGTGAATTGCCATCACAATTACGCTGAAAAGGAAGTCCATTTTGGCGAAGATGTCTATGTGACTCGGAAAGGGGCTGTGAGAGCAAGACAGGAGGATTATGGCATTATTCCTGGTTCCATGGGGGCCCAATCTTATATTGTGAAGGGGAAGGGAAGTCATGATAGTTTCTGCTCCTGTTCCCACGGAGCTGGACGTTCGATGTCTCGTAGTAAAGCGAAAAAGAATTTTAGCTTGGACGATTTGATTCAGCAAACTAAAGGGGTGGAGTGTCGGAAAGATCCAGGGGTTTTAGATGAAATTCCCGGTGCTTATAAATCTATTGAGGAGGTCATGAACCAGCAGTCGGATTTGGTGGAAATTGTTGCTAGACTTAAACAGGTGGTTTGTGTTAAAGGTTAAATCACCTACCATTATAGAGGTTGGGTGGGCAAATATGCTCACTCTTCCTCTTCTCTCTGCGCCCTCTGCGTCTCTGTGGTTAAATCAAAAACAATACTTATGAAGATAACAATTATTGGTTGTGGTTACGTAGGGACTGCTGTGGCTCGTTTTTTGAAAGAAGAGTCCCATGTTTTAACCGTAACCACCACGACTCCCGACAGAGTGGAGCAGTTATCTCAAATAGCTTCACGGGTGGTAGTTATGAAAGGAGGCGATCGAGAGCAAATGCTAGAGGTGGTCAAAAATGCAGATGTAGTGCTATTGTCTGTTGGGGCGCGAACGCGAAATTTTGATATTTACCGGGAAACCTATTTGGGTACAGCACAAAATTTGGTAGCTGCTTTACAGGAGACTGGTAGGGTTAGGCAGTTAATTTATACTAGTAGTCATGGGGTTTTGGGGGATAAGCAAGGTGCTTGGGTTGACGAAACTACCCCTGTGGCACCGATTAATGAGAACGGAAGGGTTTTGGTGGAGATGGAGGAGGTTTTGTTGGGGGCTGCAACAGATAAGCTTAAGGTTTGTGTTCTCCGTTTAGCAGGTATTTACGGTCCGGGACGGGAGTTGATTAATATTTTTCGCTCTTGGTCCGGAACTACTCGACCGGGGACCGGAGAAAATTATACTAATTGGGTTCATTTAGATGACATTGTGGCAGGTATTGAGTTGGTACGAAAGCAAGAGTTGGAAGGTATTTATCATTTAAGTTGTGATGTTCCTATGGTGCGTCGGGAATTTTTTGACTGTTTGTTTCAGGTTCATGGTTTAACCCCATTATCTTGGGATGGTTCCAATAGTACTGTGCCTTCTTATAATGTTCGTTTATCTAATACTAGAATTAAGAAGATGGGGTTTAAGTTAATTTGGGATAAAATAAAGTTTTAAGCTAAAGTAAAGCAAGACTAGTCGCAAAGTTGCGAAGGTTTGCGGAAAATTAGTTTCACGCAGAGACACAGAGTCACAGAGAGGAGAAAAGGAGCGATAACCCTAGTTTGACAATCTTTTCATCCGTCTTGTTCTCCTTTTTCTTAAGTTGACAACTCTGGTATAATTTAGATACACTGTGGAAGTTTCTCTATGTAATACAACTGTATTATGAGTAACCAGCAACTCATCACTACCCTCCAATCTATCTTAGGTATGCTAGAATTAGATTCAG
>JACONB010000186.1 GCA_014323965.1 Prochloron sp. SP5CPC1
TTTCCACCATGTAGCGATCTCTATCTGCTAAAAAAGGTCGGATCACCTCCATAGCTCGGTCAACTTTCAACCGTCCTAAAGATTCAATGGCTTTGCGCTGTGCCTGACGATTTTCCGGTGCTGAATGGGTATCTTGCAGCACTTTAATCATGGCATTAATGGAGCGCTCTGTGGGGAAGTTAACTAAATGAGCTGCTGCTAGGTAACGGTGATATTTTTCTTTCAGTTTTTCTACTGGTGTTTCTAACAGTTCAATGGCTTTTTCTTCTGTTAAACCGGGAAATAAATTTAAAAATGGACTGTTCATAGAATTTTTCCCTATCTTAGGTTGGTTTTTTCAGCAAATTGACGATATCCGGGTAATTTCGTTTCCAACCTCATCAAAGCTGTCCAACCCTGCTTATCTTGAGCATTAATATTTATTTTATGCTTAATAATATTATCAAGTTGTAGAGCGGTACCACCATAGTTGTCCGAAGCATTTACCTCAGCTCCCTGCTCTAGCAACACTTGGACAGCAGCAGTGTTCCCTTCCCGTGCTGCCCACATTAATGCTGTCCTGCCAAAGGTTTCGTCTGTAACATCAATGTCCCCCCCCTTTGGCTGCTTCTCTTAATTCATAACTATTTTTTGTATTCTTCATATTATGGCAATCTTGGGGACACTATTCGGTAGCTCCAGCATCCCTGAGCATTTGCTCCATATCCTTTAATTTAAGTTTGATTGCATACTTAAGGGGTGTATAGTCCCAATCGTTTTTGGCATTCACGTCAGCCCCTTTCTCCAGCAAAATCTTCACAATCTCTGTATAGTCGCGAGATACTGAACGCATTAGGGGGGTTGCCTTTTCTTTGTCCTTAACATTGACATCAGCTCCTTGTGCTACGAGAGATTTGACCGCATCAGTGTCCCCTTCCTTGGTAGCCAGCAAAAGTTGTTCGTTCAGATCGTTAGTAGAAGTCATGGTTTGCTAAAAAAACATTATTCTAACCAATTATAAGTAGGTTGGGTTGAGCCACAGTAGATCCAGGGTGCCAAGCCTACAGCGTAACGCACTGGCTGTTGGGTTTCGTTGCCTCAACCCAACCTACAATTTTCAATTAGGACATGGAGTTGATCAGGTAATCGAGATAACCAGTCAATTCTGTGGCTGCTTGAGCAGACATATCCCGGGGGGAGCAAATCCGATCGCGAACTTTACTGAAAGCAGCAATATAAGCAGCGGTATTAATTCCTAGAGCGCGGTATACTTCCCGTGCGCCGGCAATTCCCCACTCATCTAAGGGACCAGTGCCGCCTACTACGAGGCAGTAGTTGATCAAGCGCAGGTAGGTAATCACATCCCGCATACACTTGTCTTTGCGAACTGTTGGGTCAACACCTTTGCTTACTCCATCGGGAAACTCAGCATAAACTGCATCTACAGCTTCTTTCGCAACTGCTTCGTAGTTAGACGCCAGTTTAGCGGCTGCTTCTAGGCGAGCCTCAGCCCGTTGGATATTACCAGCAACGGACTCTAGGTCTGAACCGCTGGGAAAGCGACCTGCCAGGTCAGCGGCAGCAATAACAGTGGTTAACACTGATTTCATAACTCTGATATTTCCTGTCTTCTATTTTGGTTGAATGTAAAAAAACGTTATTATTGATTGAAATTTCCCTTAGGGGGGAGACTAGCTAATGGCTGCAACTACAGTGTCGAAATAGCCAGCAACTTCTGCTGCTAAGTCGCTGCAATCCCCTTGAGTCACACTCATTTTGCGCTGAGAGGCAGTGTTGTTAACAAAGGCAACAGCAGCAGCTTTCATAATGGCAACTGCACGAGCAGCATTACCAATAGGAACTCCCAGAGCGGAGTAGGTTTCCTTCAAACCGTTCAAGCAGCGGTCATTCAGTACGGAAGCATCTCCTGCCAGAAGGGCGTAGGTGACATAGCGGAGGACGATTTCCCCATCCCGCAAGCAAGCAGCCATTTTGCGGTTGGTGTAAACGCCACCACCGGGGGCAGTGATGCCAGGGCTTTCGCAGCAAATACCAGCAACGGCATCAGAAACGATACAGCTAGCATTACTGGCGATAAAGTTTACGGCATCGAGGCGGCGGTTCCCCATAGAAACAAATTTCTTCAGGGATTCTATCTCAGCCTCACCGACAAAGTTACCACCAGCATCGGCGGCAATTACGGATCTTGAAAAAGCATCTAGCATGGAAAATTCTCCTAATCTTAGCTAATGAACTCTTGTTTGCTTCTTATTTGGTCTCACCCTTAGTGGCGCTTAGGACATGGAATTAATGACGTAGTCGAGATAACTAGTCAATTCTGTGGCTGCCTGGGCAGACATATCCCGAGGCACGCAAATGCGATCGCGACAGCGCCACTCTTAGTGATCGCGAACTTTACTGAAGGCAGCGATATAGGCAGCGGTATTAATTCCTTGAGCGCGATAGACTTCCCGTGCTCCATTAATGCCCCACTCATCCAGGGGACCAGTACCACCAACAACGAGGCAATAGTTGATCAAGCGCAGGTAGTGATCCACATCCCGGAGACACTTGTCCTTGCGGATAGTAGCATCAACATTTTTGCTGACACCGTCTGGAAACTCGGCATAAACCGCATCCACAGCTTCTTTAACCACAGCTTCGTGATTAGAAGCCAGCTTCTCAGCTGCTTCGAGGCGAGCAGTTACACGGTTGATACTGCCTTGAACGGACTCTAAGTCGGAACTGCTGGGAAACCGACCCGCAGCATCGGCAGCAGCAATAACAGTTGTAACAACGGACTTCATTCTGATTTCTCCTCAATGGATTTGCTTTTTCAGTCTGATGGCAGATTAGCTAATAGCTGCAACTACCTGGTCGAAATAGCCAGCCACTTCTGAAACCAAGGAGTTACAATCTCCTTGAGTAACTTCCATCTTGCGCTTGGAAGCAGTGTTGCTAACGAAAGCAACAGCAGCAGCTTTCATGATGCCAACAGCGCGACTAGCAGAGGTGGTAGGTACGCCCAAAGCGGTATAGGTTTCTTTCAAACCATTCAAGCAGCGATCGGCCAACACGGAAGCATCACCAGCCAAGAGGGCATAGGTAACGTAGCGGAGGATGATTTCCCCATCCCGCAGGCAAGTAGCCATGCGGCGAGTGGGGTAGCAGTTACCACCGGCTTGAATTAAGCCTTGATTTTCGCAAATCATGCCTGAGACCGCATCGGAAACGATACAGCTGGCATTGCTGGCGATAAAGTTTACGGCATCAAGGCGCTTGTTACCATCGGCAACATAGGCTTTGAGACTTGCCAACTCAGCGGAGCCGATATATGCGGTTTTGGTATCCGCAGACACTACAGCTCGAGAAAAAGCATCTAACATTGAGCTCTCCTTCGTGATTTGATTAAAAATCTGTGTGGCATTTTAGGGTATGAGAGATATGTTTGTCTAGGTTTATGAGAAATAAAGTAACATTTTGTAATAATATGAGATTTTCTTACCAAATCTTAACCTGAGGTTAACCTCAGGGGGGGGGAGCAGAGGGTATGATATTAAAATCCCCTCCTATCTCTCGTTCTTTTCCCTGGAAAAAGCGTCAAGCAAAGACGATGGGAGGGGGTTTTTTTGACAATTAGCAATGAAAAATTAATAATTAAGCCGTAGCCGTAGTAGCCGTAGGTTGGGTAGAGCGCCAGCGAAACCCAACATAATATAGTGGTGCTGTTGGGTTTCGGCACCTCTTCCCAACCTACAATCGAATCATGATAGATTGCTATTAACCAATGGCGGATATTGCTCGTTCAATCCTCGTTTGTACCACTAAATCCGATTCCCTCTCAGATCCAGCTTGCAATGGTAGTATTGTATCGGTATTGCCAATTTCTTCAAGTGAGACAGCAGCACTATAGCGCAGCCCCCAATCATCTGGCTCCAATAACGTCCACTGGAGCTTTTCAATCCCTCGTGAGATGACTTCCGGATCGCCAGCTTGACGACCAATTTTCCCTAAACCCCGAGCTGCAACTCGGCGAATCTTGCCTTGACAATGATCTGCTATCTCAAAACCAATGGCTTTTTCCAACAAAAACAGGGTTCGGGGATCGCCAATTTGCAGACAAGCTTCAACCAGCCCAGCCCTCAAGTCTAAATCTTCATCCGTATCAAATCTCTCAATTATGGCATCAACACACGCCTCGGAGCAAGTTGGACTAATCCCTCAATTGCCGCAGCTTTCACCTTGGGGTAAGGGGATTTCACCGCTTCCATTAATGCCCAATATTGCTCATCAGGTACTTGTAGAGAAGTTGTCTTTGCTTGAGTCACCAATGCCATAATTTGCTCAACTTCCCCATCTGCCTCCACTGTATTCCTCTGGTGAATGTTTCCTTCAATGGCATCCAGCAGGAGGGCGTCAATGGTTTGGAAGAGGAAATTGCATTGCTTTTGCCGTTCAATTTCTGTCTCCATGGGCTCCAGTAAGACTGATTCCAAGATACGCTTCAGAGTTGCTAATTTGATATTGTTGGGGATTTTGGCCTCAATAATGGCTGGTGCAGTTTCCACCAGACCTAAAGCTGACAAATCGAAAGCTGCTGCATATCGCACGAACCGATTCTCATGACCGAGAGTTTGAAAAAGCATCTCTAGGTAATGAGGTTCAAGGGTTAAAGTATA
>JACONB010000187.1 GCA_014323965.1 Prochloron sp. SP5CPC1
TATGATAAAACCGCTCGGAACTTTTTAGGGGCGATTTATCTGGCTGCTTCTGTCGTCTGGCTTAACTGATGACACGCCCTAATTCCTCTCTAGTTTTCCCTGACGGGTCCGCTCGTTCAGATAGGATTACTCAGGTTTTCAGCCAGTTTCCCGACTTATATTCTCACTGAGCTTTTAGCCTGTAACCAAGCCCCTGTTTATATTTCGGCTATTTAGCCGCTCCTTTCACAGAGAACGAGCCGCACAAGCGCTTGTATTGCGTGATCCGATTCGCCAAAGCAGCATTGTATAGCTCGCAGTGCATTTTTCGTGCCAAATGCAATTTGCGCTCGGTTTCCGCGTTTGGATACAATCGATAGGTTATTCGACGGGTTGGCATAAAGTTTAGGGGGTTTCTATCCTATATCATAAGTACAAGCCTGATGTACGTACCTTTTTGAGAATTCATAGGGTATCGAACCCTATGAATTCTCGCGCTATCCATCCCCACCCCGTAAAACGCTATCATATCGCGTTTTACTGAGGAGCGAGCGCTGGACGAATGTTCAGGAAAGCGAGCGTGTGGGGACTTCCGCGCATTCGTTAATAAAGTCACTCATGCTCCTTCCAATCTTAGCAGTACTTTCAGCTTCAGCTGCGGCAGGGATGAGAATAGCCCTTCCCCTGCTAGTTATTGGCTTATTGGGCGGCGACTTATGGGGGAATGTCCCCCTTCTATCCCAACTTCATCCCCAAATTTTACTTGGAATTCTCACCAGTTGGTCATTATTTGAGTTATTCGGCTCAAAAAAATTGCTCTCCCTGCGGATCCTCCAAATAATTGAGTTAGTGTTGAGTCCCCTAGTGGGTGCTTTAATGGGAATGACTGTGAGCAAAATAACCAACTTTACCATAGAACCAATGTGGTTAATGACTCTTGTGGGGGGACTATTAGCCTTAGTGCTCAAACTAGTACAGGTAGGTTGGTTCTTTCGTTTGCGAGGTCTTCCTATCTGGCTAGTATTGCTCGAAGATAGCCTCTGCGTTATTCTCGTCCTGTTTGCGTTCAATGCACCTGAAGAGGGAGGGTTAATTGCTATGCTCCTCTTGTGGTTGGCAATTCGCAGTTCCACAGAATGGCGTCGCTGGTATAGAGTAAAAAAAACTGTATAGACTTCCTCGCGATCGCCAATAACCGTCATACAACCATTAAAGTAGTCCCACCAAATGTAACGGTCCATGACCGCTGACTATCTCAAACACCAAAGCGAGAAAGCCCAACATTGCCAGACGACCGTTCCAAACTTCAGCAGCAGTAGTCAAACCCCATTGCCACTTGTGTTGAGGATACATCTTCATATTCTCCTTGGGATGAGTCACCTGGTCAAAAGTGCAAGGCTTTTTCTCTAAAGATTCAGTAACCAAATGAGCCAGAGATTCAATGAACACTGGATGAGTATTGAGAGCAGGAACCCGATGGAAGTTCTCAATCTGGGCGGATTCTGCAATTTCCCGATACTCAATGTCAATCTCTTGCAGAGTTTCGATATGTTCCGAGACAAAGCTAATGGGTACCACCAGCAAATCTTTAACTCCCTCAGCCCCCAGGGTTTCCAGAGCATCTTCCGTATAGGGCTTCAGCCATTCTACCGGACCTACCCTACTTTGATATGCTAGGGTATGCTTATTGGGTTTATTCAGAGTCCTCATAATCAAGCGAGTACATTGCTGAATTTCCTTTTGGTAGGGATCCCCAGCTTCTTCAACGTAACTTTGAGGAACTCCGTGAGCGCTAAAGAAGATATGCACCTCATCAGGATTAGCAAACTTATCTAATTCCTGGGAAATTAACTCAGCCATAGCTTGCAAATAGCCTGCACTGTCGTACCAAGACGGAACGAGAGTATAGTCTATCTGTTGTAGTGAGCTATCAGATGCCCACATCTCCTCTAGAGTACGGAAACTGGAACCACTGGTGCTGATGGAAAATTGGGGATAAAGTGGTAAGATAACTAACCGACTAATGCGATCCTGCTTGATTTGGGCGATCGCCTCTTCTGTAAATGGATGCCAATAGCGCATACCAATGTAAACCCTAGCATCAGCACCAATAGCTTTTAACTTCTGGGCTAATGCTTGTCCCTGAGCTTCCGTAATCTTCCGCAGTGGCGAACCGCCGCCAATTTGGCGATAATTTTCTTGAGACTTTTTTGCCCTTAAGCTGGAAATAAGCCACGCGAGAGGCTTTTGCAGCCAGGTAAAAGGCAAGCGAATAATTTCCGGGTCAGAAAATAAATTATATAAAAAGGGACGAACATCCTTTAATTCATCTGGCCCACCTAAATTGAGTAATAAAACCCCAACACGACCCATGATTTTAACCTTTTATTCTTATTTTAACGTTTTTTGACTAAATTTAATAATATCATTATATTTGACCTATGGGGCAGGGAGATTGACATTTGGCTACTATTTTCAGAACTTGGAGCTATAAGTACCAGTGGCTATACAATGGTATATCGGCTCTTGCTGCCATGGCTGTGGGGGGTGAGAAGGCATTTCGCCAACTGCCCCTTCAAGGCTTGGAGATTAACACCGATACGGCAGTTTTAGACCTCTGTTGCGGCGCCGGTTCAGTAACTCAGCTGTTAGTATGCTATACTAATCAAGTAACTGGTTTAGATGCTTCCCCCGTGGCTCTGGAAAGAGCAGCCCGGAAGGTTCCCCAAGCCAAATACATAGAAGGGCAAGCGGAACAAATGCCCCTACCTGACGCAGAGTTTGACCTGGTACATACCAGCGCAGCACTCCATGAAATGAGTAGATCCCAACTGGGGCAAATCCTCCGGGAAATTTATCGGGTACTCAAACCAGGAGGAACCTTTGCCCTGGTAGACTTTCACTCACCAACTAATTGGTTATTTTGGCCCCCTTTAGCCACATTTATGTGGTTGTTTGAAACAGAAACTGCTTGGCAGCTTTTGCAAACCGATTTAGTAGGACACTTACAGTCAGTGGGCTTTAATAACTGTCAAAAGTATCTATATGCTGGGGGGAGTTTGCAGGTGATTCAGGCAAAAAAATAATGAGCGTGCATATGTTAAGATAATTTTAGGTATTGGAATATAGCTACCAAACATGCTCAAAGCAGCAATCTTAAAGCCTGATTTAATTTTGGGAGATACAGTACTAGCTCTGACTCCAGAAATTTTACAGCAATATCAACTCAAAGGTTTAGTGCTGGACATAGATGAAACCCTGGTTCCTTTGAGACAAAAAGAACCCTCTGAGGAATTGAGAGAGTGGATGGAACCAGTTAGAAAAGTAGCATCTATCTGGTTAGCCAGTAATAATCTCAGTGTAAATCGCATTAGCAGTATTGCTCAGTCTTTGGACTTACCTTATATTCTCGGAGCGAGAAAACCCTCCCGGAGAAAGTTGCGAAGCGCAATCACCGCCATGAATCTGCCCGTAGAGCGGGTGGCGATGGTGGGCGATCACCTCTTTACCGATATCCTAGCAGGGAACAGATTGGGCATGTTTACTATCCTGGTGGAACCCATGGTAGGGCAAGATATATCCCCCAGCGCCCACCCGATTCGCGATTTTGAAATCTGGCTTTCTCAACTATTGGGAGTTTCACTCAAGCCTTCCCAACAGAAAGAAAAATCAAGAAATGAGTCACCCAACCCTGGTGGTCAAAATTGGCACTTCCAGTCTAACCACTAGAGGTAATTTAGCCCTAGCTACCATTGGCGCATTAGTAGAAACCCTAACCCATTTGCGTTGTTCCGGTTATCGAGTGGTATTGGTTTCCTCCGGTGCTGTGGGGATTGGTTGTGGCAGGCTAAACTTAAAAGAAAGACCCCAGAAAATGGCTGTCAAACAGGCAGTAGCAGCGGTAGGGCAAGGTAGATTGATGCGAGTTTACGACGATTTGTTTAGCAGTCTGTCTCAACCCATTGCTCAAGTGCTCCTAACCCGACGAGATTTGATGGAACGCTCCTCCTATGTCAATGCTTACAATACTTTCCAAGCATTGATGGATTTGGGAGTAATTCCCGTGGTGAATGAAAATGACACCGTCGCTGTGGAAGAACTGAAATTTGGCGACAACGACACTCTCTCCGCTTTAGTAGCTAGTTTAATCGAAGCAGATTGGTTATTTCTCTTAACCGATGTAGACAGACTTTATTCTGCTGATCCGCGCCTCGTCCCCGACGCTAAACCCATTACCTTCGTTCCTTCAGCTCAGTTTGACCAATTACAAATAGAAGCAGGAACTCATTCTCAGTGGGGAGTTGGGGGAATGATGACTAAATTGACTGCTGCCCGCATCGCTACCAGTGCTGGAGCAAGAACGGTCATTACCCAAGGAAAACAGCCCCAAAATATGAATGCTAAGTTATCATAGCCTAAACAAGCTACATTTGAAACATAAAACTATAATGCTCTAGCTCTATAGGCATACGAATAATCAAAAGACCCAAAGTGTGATTGCTCACATATTTGCCTATTTGGCTTACAAAAATAGCATCTCGGCAAACTGGTATTTAAAATATTTGGTGCATGAAAATTTTAGCAATAAATAATCATGAAATTTAAAGAATTTGTGTAGTCAAGGCTTACCATCA
>JACONB010000188.1 GCA_014323965.1 Prochloron sp. SP5CPC1
AAGGACAAGATATCTATTTAGTCATGGGAAGTTTGATGATGGGTGCTACAATGTTAATTGTGGGGAATTTGCTGGCGGACTTGTTGCTGAAAGCAGTGGATCCTCGTATTAAATTGGCTGAGTTGAAATAAGAAGGTTTCACGCAGAGGCGCAGAGGCGCAGAGAAAATTTCCTTTTAATTGTAGGTTGGGTTGAGGAACGAAACCCAACAAGGCGATCGCCCGCTACGAATCTCCGAACAGGAAAAACTGCTCCACTAGTCAAGTCTTTATATATGTCCAAAAGGTTCTCTCTCAATTCAGCTTCAGTCTCTCCTTGAGTCCAATAATCAGGATATTCTTCCAGGTATCCTAACCACATATCGTCCTCTTGCCAATAAATAAACTTTTTTTTCTCCATGTTACGAACCTATCGAAATACGTTATCTATATATTATCCACTTTCTTGGGTATCTTTTCTCCTAAATTAATTGAAATTGGTAGGCGGGAAAACTTGGACCTAGCGCGAAATAACGTTACCAATCATAGCGCATCCCAATCAGCTCGTATAGAGCTTGATTATGGGGCCGAAAATAGCTGTTTAGATACTCATAGATATCTGGGGCTACCTTACTCCTATTGTATCCGATGTTACGGGGTTGCAAATTTTGAATCTTGAATTCTGGGTCCATTCCTACAAATTAAAACACCTGTCTAAGAGTATTTTCCGGTTGGACAAAAAACTCCTCACTGTTTATAATAAGCATTTGCTCCCTAGGGAAGTATTTGAAATATCTTTCCAATTGCTCTTTGTACAGCCCCCGGCTTTTGTAGGCGTATTGTAAATAGTCGCTATTGTAGTTTGACTCTTTATTTATTGATAATAATCGTTTCTCCTCTGCCAGTAGGGCTTCGTAAAGAGATAATGATTCCCGATATAGCCTCTTCCTCCTCTTCCTCCTCTTCCTCTTTACATGGAAAAAGTGAGATATCGCCCTCTCTGTTGGATTTCTTAAGAGAGCAATAAGCTTCACATCAGGGATAAGTTGAAAAATCCGTCTTGAAGCCAAAGGAAATACAATATAATTAGCTGATGCTTCAAAGGTCTTTTGATGAGGAAGAATATCTTTGCTGGTCCTTTTTGAAAAGTGTCAACACTGGGGTTTATCCCTCCATCGAAAAAATGGACTTCTTTCACCAATGACGGCAAAAGCTGAGGGTGTTAACTCAAATAGGCATACAAGCTTGTAGTTCCAGATTTTGGTGCTCCAATGATAATGAAATCTGGTAGAGCGTAATATAGTCTGGTGTATAAGGGACGTAAACGTACTTTTACCCAATGTGGTATCATTTGCTTGAAAGAAGGCATTCCTCGTGAAATTATTTTACAGAAAAATGTCCTAACGGGCTATTATACTGCTATAATAGTAGCAAGCCAATCCAAGATTACCATAGATGTTTGCCCAAGTCCACTATCTAATTCGGTCTAAACTGGACGGGAAGTATTTGGTTGCTCGTCCGAAAACAACTGAGGTGGAGTATTTATTGACTTTTCAGGAGCAGTATCAAGCTCTGACCTATCTCAATACTCACGGAGGGGGAGTCACAGACCGTTTTGGGGTGGAGTCGGTGTCTGGTACCCAGTTGAAAGGGGTGCTGCAACGGTGGCAATATGGGGGTATCGGTTTAGTAGAAGACCCCCTCTTGCCTCAAATTCAATTTTTGTCTATCATATAAACACCCAATACCCATCATTTACCCTATGTCCTTTGTTAATTTGCACGTTCACAGTGATTATAGCCTCTTAGATGGGGCTTCTCAACTAAACCCACTGGTGGCCACAGCGGTAGAGTTAGGCATGTCCGCCATCGCCCTGACGGATCACGGTGTTATGTACGGGGCAATTGAGTTAATCAAAGTGTGCATTAAGAATAATATTAAGCCAATTATTGGCAATGAAATGTATGTAATTAACGGGGATATTCAGGTCAAACACCGTCGCTGTCGCAAATATCATCAAGTTGTGTTGGCCAAGAATATCCAAGGATATAGAAATCTGGTGAAACTCACTACCCTTTCTCACCTCCAAGGGATGCAAGGAAAAGGGATTTTTGCCCGTCCTTGTATTAATAAGGAATTACTGAAACAGTATCATGAAGGGTTAATTGTCACCAGTGCTTGTTTGGGAGGAGAAATTCCCCAAGCAATTCTGAAGGGAGACTTAGAGAGTGCTAGGGAAATTGCTTCCTGGTATAAAGAAGTATTTGGGGAAGATTTTTATTTAGAAATTCAAGACCATGGTTCAAAAGAAGATCGGATTGTTAATGTAGAAATTGTTAAGATCGCCCGTGAGTTAGAGATTCAAATTATCGCCACCAATGACTCCCATTTTACCTCCTGCAACGACGTGGAAGCTCATGACGCTTTGTTGTGCATTCAAACTAACAAATTAATCACAGAAGAGAAACGTCTGCGCTACAGTGGTACTGAGTATTTGAAATCAGAAGAAGAGATGAAAAAACTCTTCCGGGACCACTTAGAAGATGAAGTTATTGCTGAGGCGATCGCCACTACCCAAGAAGTGGCCAATAAAGTTCAACCCTACAACAAAATCATGGGGGAACCTCGCATTCCTCAATATCCCGTTCCCAGTGGTCATACTCCTGATACCTACCTGGAAGAAAGGGCTTGGTTAGGATTGAGAGATAGGCTTAAATGTCGTCATAATGATGAAATTGAACCTACCTACCACGAAAGATTAGCCTACGAACTGAAAATGCTTCAGCAGATGGGTTTTTCCACCTACTTCTTGGTGGTGTGGGACTATATAAAATACGCTCGGGAGCAGGATATTCCCGTGGGACCAGGTCGTGGTTCCGCAACCGGTTCTCTGGTAGCCTATGCTCTTAGAATTACCAACATCGATCCAGTACATCACGGTCTTTTATTTGAGCGTTTTCTCAATCCAGAACGGAAATCTATGCCGGATATCGATACAGATTTCTGCATTGACAGAAGGGATGAAATGCTCCAATACGTAACCAAGAAATATGGAGAAGGGAATGTCGCCCAAATCATTACCTTTAACCGCATGACTTCCAAAGCAGTATTGCGAGATGTGGGCAGAGTCTTAAATATCCCCCTGAGTAAAGTAAATACCATGGCGAAAATGATTCCCGTGGCTAGGGGAAAACCTGCTAAACTGAAAGTGATGATTTCTGAAGAAACTCCCGCACCGGAGTTTAAAAAAAGATATGAGCATGACCCCGAAGTGCAATCCTGGGTAGATATGGCTCGACGCATTGAAGGAACCAATAAAACCTTCGGTGTTCATGCAGCAGGAGTGGTCATTTCCTCCGAACCCTTAGATGAAATTGTTCCCCTACAAAAAAATAATGATGGAGCTGTCATTACCCAGTATTTCATGGAAGACTTGGAATCCCTGGGACTGCTGAAAATGGATTTCTTGGGTTTAAAGAACCTCACCACCATTCAAAAAACAGCAGAATTAATTCAACACCATAAAGGGAAAGCAGTAGACGTAGACGATTTCCCCTTAGGGGATATCAAAGCAGGTCAAATTCTCGCCAAAGGGGAAGTGAAGAAATTGCCAAAAGATGTGGAGAAAACCTATAAACTCTTAGCAGCAGGGGATTTAGAAGGTGTCTTTCAATTAGAATCTGAAGGTATGCGCCAAATTGTGCGGGATTTAAAGCCTTCCGGCATTGAAGATATCTCCTCCATTTTAGCTCTCTATCGCCCTGGACCTTTAGATGCAGGTTTGATTCCCAAATTTATTGAACGAAAACACGATCGCCATAAAATTGAGTATCAAGATAAATTATTAGAGCCAATCCTCAACGAAACCTATGGCATACTGTGTTATCAAGAACAAATCATGAAGATGGCGCAGGATTTGGCTGGGTATTCCTTAGGACAAGCAGATTTACTGCGACGAGCCATGGGGAAGAAGAAGGTGGCGGAAATGGAAAAGCAGCGAGAGATTTTTATCGATGGAGCCACCAAAAACGGGGTTCATCAAGAAATTGCTCAAGAATTATTCCAACAGATGATTCAGTTTGCCGAATATTGCTTAAGCTACGATACGGAAATCCTCACAGTAGAATATGGTCCCCTTCCCATTGGCAAGATTGTGGAGCAAAAAATTGATTGTACCGTATATAGTGTAGACAAGAATGGGTTAATCTATACTCAGCCTATTGCTCAATGGCATAATCGAGGAGAACAGGAAGTATTTGCCTATACTTTAGCAGATGGTTCCGTTATTCGCGCTACCATGGACCACAAATTCATGACCACCGACGGTGAAATGCTCCCCATTGAGGAAATATTTCAACGGCAACTAGAACTTAAACAATCCCTTTGCGCCTTTGCGTCTTTGCGCGAAACATTCTACCACCTATGACTCTCGACATGAAGAAATACGGTCTTGCTCTCCATACTACCAGCCCTCAATTGGGTATTGCTCTGAGCAACTTTGCTGGGGATACTTCCACGGAAGTGTGGGATTTAGGACGAGATTTATCCACCCATTTACATCAATATTTGCTGGAGTTTCTGGGAGCAAAAAATTGGTCTAATTTGGGCTTTATTGCTGTTGCTAAAGG
>JACONB010000189.1 GCA_014323965.1 Prochloron sp. SP5CPC1
TGATAGCTTTCACCCATTCTGGAGGTTCCCACTGAATTGCTACAGACTTGACAGAGGTTGCTTTAACTGATTTTTTAGCCTTGCCTTTTTTTCCGGATTTAGCTGCAACTGGTTCTGGTTTTGGCTCTTGGGCAGATATTGGTGCTACCGTAACGGTTGCTGGTTTTTCTTCTTTCACTGGTGCTACTACAGTCTCTGCAACAGGAGCAGCTTCCGGCTCACTGCTTTGGCTTTCATCTAATTCTAGATAGTAGCCATTCTTTTTCTTACCGCCGAATAGATTGAGCATTGCTCATTCCTCCATTAATTGTCATAATTGCTACCGAAAAATAGAGCGATTTGTTGTTCTTTCTTAAACAAGAAAGAGGACTAATCTCTCCCCGCCATCGATTAATGCCGAGGGAAGATGCCGTCTCTTCACCAACAAGATGGTGTAAAGGAAAGTTACAAAATGTTTACTTATCTTAATGTAATCGGAGAGTTCAACATTTGGCAACTTTTTGTTACAAAACTTAATAAAATAGTCAAAAGCCCTTGCTTAGTGGGCTTTTCACCCAGAGACATCATCCATGAGGCGGTGGGTGAGACCGCAATTTCGTTAATATAAGTTGACAGAACTCTCCTAAATCTGGAGCAAGATGAGCAAACCCAATCCCGTGTTGCTGATTCACGGTATTTTCGATACCACCGCTGTTTTTGAGCACATGTCAGGGTATCTGACGGAGAGAGATTGGGAGGTACATAGCTTGAATCTCGTCCCCAATTTTGGTACTGTCGGTTTAGAGAAATTAGCTCATCGGGTAGCAGATTATATTGCCAATACCTTTGGAACGGAACAATCTATAGATTTGATTGGCTTTAGCATGGGGGGGATAGTTACCCGCTACTACTTGCAGCGGTTGGGGGGTATAAAGCGGGTAGAACGCTACATCAGCATTTCCGCACCGAACCACGGTACTTTAATGGCTTACACTTTACCATTTCCGGGAGTGGTTCAGATGCGTCCCAACAGTGAGTTGCTGCAAGATTTAAATGGGGATGGAGCAGAACTGCTGTCTAGGATTAACTTTACTGTTATGTGGACCCCATGGGATTTAATGATTATTCCCCCTTCTAGTTCCCGCATGTCTGTGGGAAAGGAGGTTAAGCTACCGGTTTTGGTTCATAAATGGATGTTGAGCGATAAGAAGAGTAAAGAGACGGTAGCAAGAGTGCTTGCGGAACCAGTTAATTTTGCGATGGCGTCTGATTAGATGATTTGTCCATATTTCTTCATCTCTATGTCTTTAACCAATCAAATATCTCCCCTATGGTCAACTTAACTGCCTCAGCCAACTCTGGTACTGGCACCACTATTTCTGCTGTTTCCAATAATGTCAAATTTTGTAACAAGATTCAACATTTGTGGACTTATTCTGTAAATATAAGACTTGAAAAAGATAATAATTGAAGGAAAAATACTCGTGCGAGCTAATTTTCTGAAGGACATCGTCTCTCTTGAGAAAGATCCACTTACTGGACTGCCAGATTCCATCTCCCAACCCAAAGCTACTATTGGCATAGTGAAAAGGTTTGGCAATGAAAATTCCCCTGGGGATAAGGATAGTGAAAACACTACTGCTTCCTCGAAACTCTCAGAAAAGCTCGATCTAAATCTTTTCCAGATCCAAGAATTTCCGGTTCCCGATTCGAGCTTCACCTTGGTAAGGCTGGAAAACGGCGGCTTAGTCGAGAATCTGTTAGAGGAAGAGGTTCATATCCAAGAGCCCCATGGGCTACTTGCACCGGGAAGTATCATCAGCGAACCGGAGCCTTTCGCAACTAGCGGTTCTAAGTGGTCTCAACCAGGCGGCTTAGGTAGCCCAGTTACCATTACTTACAGCTACAGTAATCTGCTGGATGGAACCATAGCTCTTTCAGCCCCGCAGTTAACCTCCGCTATTGAAGAGGCAATGATAGTGTCTTTAATTAAGAACCTAGCCCAATCCGCTTATTTGGAGAACATTTCAAGAATCAGTGAGGCATTTGAGCAATATGAGCAACACCGTCGTCCCCTGGTAACCCTTGTACAAGATGCTGTACTTGCAAAAACTATTTTATGGTCACCGCAGAAATGGGAGGACTATAACCACAGTATTTATGGTCGAGGGGTGGAATAATACAAATTTTTCTTCTTTATCTCTGAAATTATAACTGAGATGTGGGGACATTGTGGGCCGCGATTTAGCTGGTTTTGAATGGCTTTTTGGTTCAATAATGATTATGATTAAATCAAGATATTAGAAGAAACCGCAGAGACGCAGAGGACGCCGAGAAAGAGAAGAAGAGAGAGTTACTTGTTTATAGTTACATACTTTATTATAATTATGTTAAAGGTTATCAATAACCAGTCATTTGCGTTCATCTCTGTTTATCTGCGGTTCTTCAATTATTTTCTCAAACTTTGGGTTTGTTTTTGCCAAAATTGCTGTCAACAATCGATATGGGTGAGCAGTGCCTACCCTACTAACTTGGTGCAAAACTATTTCAATCATACCACAATCACTAAATGTTTGCCAATCGTTGATACCAGTCTATGAGAGCATATAGAGGAAAATATTTGAGTATCCCCAACTCTCGGCTGGTGGGCAAGTTCAGCAATTAATCCCTAACCATGTGTTCTCATTTTTCGGCTACTTGCCCACCTTACGAACTGTGCTATGATATGAAAATGATGAAAATCGAAGAAACAATTACAAAACTCCATCAACTCACCTGCTGTGACGTCCAAAATGGTTGGTGCTCCTTGTCAGAAACTGCCACAATTAATGATAAAGGCTATATTACCTGGAGTGGAGGTAGTAAAATTCAGTGGTTAGGACAAAAATTCACCATTCCCACTTCCTTAGGAGGATATCCTCTTCATGGTTTGTCCCTGCGCCTTAAGTTAACTTGGTGGGCGGAAAATGCCCAAATATTTGTCAATGGTAAATTGGTACAAGAGGGAGACTTATTCGACTCTTCAGCCCGGATCTTGCTCACTACCGCAGCACTTCCTGAAGCAGAAATTATCGTCCAACTGCGTCTGGTCAGTCCTAAACATGATCTAGGTGCTTTAATGAGTTCCGTTTGCATTTATGAAGACCCCAATAACCCGGACCCAGGTTTTGTGGCGGATGAATTAACTGTATTATCTGAATATTTAGAAGCCTTCGCTCCTGATAAATTACCATTTTTGGCTGCTCAATTAACTGCAATAGACTGGGAAAGCCTGAGTAATAGGTCAGCCTTCGATAAATCTCTTTCTCAACTGCGCTCCCAACTCCAACCCCTCTCCCACTTCCTGAAACAACGGCGTTTTCATCTTCTGGGTCACGCCCATTTAGATATGGCTTGGTTGTGGACCGTGGAGGAAACCTATACTGTGGCTGAACGTACTTTTGCATCGGTTCTCAACCTGCAAAAGTGTTTTCCTGCTCTCATTTTCTCTCAGAGTACCCCTGCTCTCTACGCTTGGCTGGAAACTCATCGCCCGAACCTCTTTAAGGCTATCCAAAATGCTGTTAGATTGGGAAAATGGGAGATAGTGGGACCTATGTGGGTGGAACCGGAAGTTAATTTAGTTGGGGGAGAGTCTCTTATTCGTCAATTACTCTATGGTCAACTTTATCAGGAGGATAAATTCGGTACTATTGTCAATGTAGCCTGGTTACCGGATAGTTTTGGATTCCCTTGGCAGTTACCTCAAATTTTCAAGGGGGGTGGGATAGAATATTTCGTGACGGGGAAACTCCATTGGAATGATACTAACGCTTTTCCTCACGGTGTTTTCTGGTGGCAGGGACTGGACGGAACCCGTTTATTAACTCTCATGTCACCCCCTAATGTTGCGGGAGTCATGGATACCAATCCTATTACCATGACTAATTATGCCATTAATTGGGAACAGCAAACGGGACTAAAAGATATTTTCTGGTTACCGGGAGTAGGGGATCATGGGGGTGGACCTAGTCGTGATATGTTAGAGGTACAGCAACGGTGGCAAAATTCTCCTTTCTTCCCTGAAATGCAGTTTACCACCGCTAAGGAGTATTTGGAGGAGAGAATACCCACGGAATCACTTCCTATTTGGAATGACGAACTTTATTTAGAACTCCATCGCGGTTGTTATACTACCCATGGGGACCAAAAATTCTTTAATCGCTATTGTGAGGAATTATTGTATCAAGCTGAGTTGTTTTCTTCTCTTCTTACTCTTCTCTATGAGAGACAGGGTTATAGGAGCACACCTTCTTCCACTGTCTATGATACTGTCAAGGAAGAATTGTGTCAAGGGGTAAAAGAAAAAATTGAAGAAGCTTGGAAAAAAGTACTATTCAACCAATTTCACGATATTTTACCCGGAACTTCTATTGGGGAAGTATTTGTCCAAGCTAATCAAGATTATGAAGAAGTGGTAGCAGTAGGAGAGGAAATATTAACCACAGCTTTGCAGGCGATCGCCTCTCAAATTCAGCGGATCGGAAAACCCCACCCAGAAGCTAAACCAATCGTTATCTTTAACTCCCTTTCCTGGAAGGTATCCCAAGTAGT
>JACONB010000190.1 GCA_014323965.1 Prochloron sp. SP5CPC1
CCATCGCTCTCCCTCTGTTGAAGAAGAGCGATGGTTTCGTTAGGCTAATTAACCTAAAGTTGCCTTCAAGACTATGGAGTTATCCACTTCTCGTCTTGGTATTTGCGGGTTGCGGAGTCTGAGTCAGTCAAATCCACCTCTATCGAATTAGAGCGTGATTCACTAAACATGGTGCTGGTCTCAATGTCTTGCTGGAACCAAACCAAGACTTTATCAACCGGTGTGAGCACCGTATCTCCTTGAACCACTGAGTTTACAGCTACGTAAATAGGGGTGCTTGTCTGGGTGCCATCAATAGCAGTGGATAGCTGGTTCACACCAGGGTGAATGCTTCCATACTCGTTATGCATCGTTATTGATGTATCTGGTCCTCCTGTGCTGGGTTCGCCAAAAACCCCAGCTTTATCCAGTGTGATTTGTTCTCCCAATCCGATTCCCTTCGGCCCGGTTGACGCCTCTACTGTAACACTGTCCTGGAAGGTATTACTGCCGAAAATTTGGTACTGGGGAGTCCAGGAGAACTCATTGTTTATCAGGTATCCATCTGAAGACTGCCAGACCACGTTGTAGTCATTGTTTCCAACTTTTTTCGCAAAACACAGTTTGTAATTATTTTGCTTTAGGGTTTTCAGATCTTCCTCAGCAATTTCGATTGTGAGATTTTTTGTAGTCGCCTCCAAAGCCTCATTGAGGATTTGTGTTTGTCCTCGAAAGAATGATTCATATTCCCCAACTTCCAATCCGTCCTCGTTTGCTTGAGCAGGGGAGATGATGAACATCATCGCCGCTAAAATTAGAGCTAAAGCTCCAAAGAGTTTTTTTACTTTCGTCCTCCGTAAAGAATCGAATAACACAGTTGTAGGTTTAAGCTTTTCCCTTCTCCCTGGGGGCGCTGGGGAAATAACTTCACACCTTGGCTCTGTGTGAGCCTTTCAGGCTTTGCAGTCCCACTGAAGTTAATCTTGCACGCCTCCAAAGAGAATAGCTTTTACTTAAGTTACACTATAAAGACGATTCTAGCAAGCAATTTCTGAATTTTTTTTGAGTTAGAGGCTTTTTTCTGGCTCAATGCACCTCCTCAAGCGGCAGAACTTTTTCGTACCATAGTTTTTAACTCTTCCTTCTAATCTCAAAAAAGGCGATCTCGAAGAGATCGCTCTTCGCACTAAGTATATTTAACTATTTCGCTTAGTGTTTGGATCCGCTTGATGCCGGGTACATTCTTGGCCTAGGTGTTATCGATCGCTTTCTGAAAGTCGGACTGCCAGCGATTCCTTTTAATTAACAAGACCAGTTTTTCAACAATTGGATGATACATTCTCTCTGTTTTTCGTAAAAGCTGATGTCAGCTAAGAGTATATCCATGAATTTACTATTTGTCAATTCAAAAGTGGTTTTTTATTTAAGTTAACTTGTTTAACAAATATTTTTTATGTAAAGTTATGATTAAGCTAGGTAAAGCACTACGCCTTTTGTATCGGCCCAACCAATGCCGTGCCCCTACCTCAGAACAATTATAGCTCAGGAAAAGAAGGGAGTGGTACTCAAGTTGGTTTCCGGATCGCCCTGCACTTCTAAATGAATTAATACCCATTGCTCATTACTGTTTTTTAGCCAGACTTTCACCAATTTATCTACATATTTTCTCCCTCAAGAGGAATCTCGGACGATTTTCTGTAATTCTTTATCTAAAACTCCAGTCTATGTCATTGACTGCTTGAGAGACATTCTCGAAAATAAGTTTCAATTGTCTCTTTCCAAGGACTATCATATTCGTCGGTTGGTACAGTCATGATATATTACTAATATCAAATATTTGATTGCCCGCATATTTGGAGCATTTTTTCCCTTCCCCCCTTTGCGCCTTTGCGCCTTTGCGCGAAACTTACAGTAATTGCTGATATTTGGGATCGCCCTGGAGTTGTTTGAGGACTTGTTTGATTTCCTGGGTGCGGTGTTTATTCGCTACTAAGGTAACATTTCCATCCCGCACAATGACTACGTCTTCTAAACCAATAGTTACTATAGCCTCCTCTTTATTACTACTATAAATAATCGCCCCTTTGGTATCTCTTTCCACATGGTTAGCTAAGGCGATATTTTCTCCCTTTCCGGGTAATAATCTTTCCAAGGAAGTCCAGTCTCCCAAGTCGTCCCAACCGAAGTTACCAGAGAGCACATAGGCTAATTGGGTTTTCTCCATGATAGCATAGTCAATGCTTTTCTTCTCTAACTCTTTATAAGCGTCTTTCCCTTTTGCTCTCAAAAGTTGGATAATTTGCGGTGCGTGTATTTCCAATTCCTGTAACATTACTTCAGGGCGGAAGATAAACATACCGCTATTCCAACTATAGCGTCCGGTGTCTATGAAGGATGTGGCTGTTTCTAGGTTGGGTTTTTCGGTAAAGCGACTTACTTTATACAGGGCACCAAAATTACCTTCTTCTTCCCCTTGTTCAATATAGCCATAGCCAGTAGAAGGGTAGTTGGGTTTTATTCCGAGAGTAACTATAGCTTCTTTGGCAACTGCTAGTTCTGTAGCTGCTTCAATAGTGCGGGCGAAAGCGTGGGTATCCCCTATCCAGTGGTCCGCAGGAAAAAAGCCCAGGGGTGTTTGACGGTGTCGTTGTGCTGCTTCTAGGGTAGCCCAAGCTACGGCAGGAGCTGTGTCTTTCCCTTCTGGTTCTATTAATAAGTTTTCTGCTGGTAATTCTGGTAACTGTTCTCTCACCACCTCCGCTATTATAGCAGAAGTCACTACCCATAGTTTATCCCAATTTCCTCCTAGGGGTAGGAGACGGTGTGCTGTTGCTTGGAGCAGGCTTTTGCCGCTACCATCGAGGGAAAGGAACTGTTTGGGGCGTTTTCTACGACTGAGGGGCCAAAATCTCTCCCCTTTACCACCTGCGAGAATAATTGGTATTAGGATAGTCATAATAGGATGATGGGGAGATAGGGGTAATCTTTGAGATATTTAGATATTGGCGAAAAAGATAACTTTGCCAAAACCAACTAAAACAGCGATAAAAGCGGAAATAAGAAAACCAATGTAAGAAAAGGATTGAGGAAATTGAGATGAGCGATCGCCGTCAAAGAAATGCTGAGGAAATAGATCAGAAATTGCAAGAAATAGAATGGGAAATTGAACGGGATGAAGAGGAACAAATCCGAAGGGAAGAAGAGGAGCGAAGTGAAATAGCTTTTTTGGGCTATCAAATTTTTACGGATTAAACCGCTCCGGCGCAGAGGGCGCAGAGAAAGAGAAGAGAGGGTGTAAGTGGGGATTGCCCACCATACCAAAATTAATCTGTTACAGCTCCAAAGCTACTAGAAGAGACTAATTTGGCATATTTAGCCAACACTCCCTTATTATACCTGGGTTCGGGAGGCTGCCAATGACCACGACGCCGATCCAACTCTTCTTGTGATACATTCAGTTGTAATAACCGCTCCTTAGCATCAATAGTAATACTATCTCCCTCTTGCACCAAGGCGATCGCCCCTCCCACGGCAGCCTCCGGGGCAACGTGACCTACTACCATACCATAAGTACCTCCTGAAAAACGACCATCAGTAATTAAACCTACTTGATCACCCAAGCCAGCACCGATAATAGCAGAAGTGGGAGCCAGCATTTCCCGCATACCGGGACCACCTTTCGGACCTTCATATCTTACTATCACCACATCTCCAGCCTTAATCTTCCCCGCCAGAATGGCATCCAAGCACTCTTCTTCCGATTCAAATACCCGAGCAGGTCCAGTAATCTTCGGGTTCTTCACCCCACTAATCTTCGCTACGGCACCTTCGGACGCCAAATTGCCTTTTAACACCGCCAGGTGACCTGAACTATACAGAGGCTGATGCCAGGGACGAATCACGTCTTGATTGGTTGGGGTTGCATCCGGTACATCATCCAGCACTTGGGCAATAGTTTCCCCGGTAATGGTTAAAGCATCCCCGTGCAATAAGTCATGGACCAGCAACATCTTCATTACTTGAGGAATACCCCCAGCTTGATGTAAATTAACTGTTACGTACTTTCCGGAGGGTTTGAGATCGCACAAAACTGGAACTCGCTTTCTGATGGTTTCAAAATCCGAGAGTGTTAGTTCTACTCCCATACTGTGGGCAATAGCTAATAAATGCAATACTGCATTAGTGGAACCTCCCACAGCCATAATTACGGAGATAGCATTCTCAAAGGCTTTCCGAGTGAGAATATCCCGTGGCAAGATTTGCTCACGAATGGCATTTACTAAAACCACGGCTGATTTTTCTGTGCTTTCCGCCTTTTCTTTGTCTTCTGCTGCCATAGTAGAAGAATAGGGCAAACTCATCCCCATAGCTTCAAAAGCAGAGGACATGGTATTAGCAGTAAACATCCCCCCACAGGAACCCGCACCAGGACAGGCATTTTTTTCAATAGCTACCAATTGTGTTTCGTCAATTTTCCCGGCACTATATTGTCCCACTGCTTCAAAAGCACTCACCACGGTGAGGTCTTTACCGTCGTAATGTCCCGG
>JACONB010000191.1 GCA_014323965.1 Prochloron sp. SP5CPC1
TCAGCTGGGAACAAACCGTTAAACCATGGCTTTATGAGTAAAATGTTGCATCTTGTTACAAAATATTTCACACCGATCCCGACAATAGATATTATAGTTTCCAGTTAATCAGGAGTATATCCACTATGCCTATCACAGAGACGCAAATCTTTCTCGCTTTAATCATTGCTTTATTCCCCGGAATACTTGCTTTCCGTCTTGCTACAGAACTGTACAAGTAGACATTCACTCCCTTCCCCTTCTCTCTTCAAGAGGGAACGGGGAACCGGGAACCGGGAAAGGGGTTCAAGGAGTGGAAGGGGAAAACAGTTACCAGTTGAATCATTTGTTACAATTTGCTGAAAATTATATGATATAACCGCAGTGACGCCTCTATTATATTCCTAGACCCTGGCAGGAAAAATGAACGTACTGCAACCGTTAGAACCCCTAAAAGCAAAAAAATCACCTCGCCATTCTCCCTACACAGGTTTATTTATAGAGACAACAGTACAATTATTAGTTTACGGAGCCTTGTCCGTAGCAGCCGTCGCCACCTTGCTCAGATTATTACCATATCATCTTTCCACTCAGACAAAATTGGCTGAAATACGCCAAGAAATAGCAGTGACAGAGGAACGAGTCCATCGCCTGCGGGATAACTTCCGCCATAATTTCAGCTCTGACGACCCCAGAAGGACCATGCAAGAGCAAAGTCCGCGAATAGATCCCAATCGACTGCAAGTAGTTTTCAATGAGACAAAGGATCAAACTCAATAATTATAAATACTTATTAGAATGGCCACTGTAGCTTTATTTCCCAATGCCCCCGATATTTCCCCAGAGGACTACTGCGTTTTCGGTTTAGCTACTTGCTTTATCCGGGAAGACGGGGAAGTTCATCAAGTAGAAGTTGTAGAACCCATACCCGAAGCTGCACTCTGCGCGATATTAAAAGGAATTCCTACTTCTTATCGCCTTGCTTGTGCTAAACCTTTAGGGGATATTTTGGCTTCTTCAAAACCCAAGCTACCCGCTGAATTTCCTGCTGCTGCCCAGTTTTGCGATAATTTAGCCGAGCGCTCCCTTGCTGCTGCACGTACCTACAAGAGTCGCATAGAAGCTAGAGCTTTCATTCCCCTAGGGGCGGTGCGAGACGATTTTAACTATTCCCTGGAACGGAAGCGAGTTCTCAATAGCGTCAATATCGTCAGCACTGAAGATAACGTCAAACAGCATGAATATACTCATAAAGTCCTCTAAAAAGCAATAGGGGCACACCGTCGATGACGCTGTCCCCCTAAATAACTGCTATGATGTTAAATTCACTTGAAACCAACAGCTGCTTGCCAAACAAAGGCCAGCAACAAAAAGAAAACCGGTATAAGCGGCAGTACGTCTACCAAAGGAGAAAAAATAGAGTAAGCCTCCGGCAGTTTCGCCAATAGCATTGCAGCTTCCATATATCTATCTACCTTCCCAAAACATTTTTTGATTATTGGAAAGATATCGTAACATGAGTTGGTGACGAGCTGAGACAATTTTTCATCTCAATCCTAAAATTATATCAACCCTCAAGCCACTTACCGAATTGGGCAACAAAGCGATCGCCCAAAATTGCCTCCCGAATTGCTTGGGTGAAGCGAATCAGTTCAGTAATATTGTGAATAGAGAGTAAGATATAACCGAGCATTTCCCGGGAGCGCACCAAATGATTCAAGTAAGCTCGGCTGAAATGCCCACAAGCATAGCAGGGACAATTACTATCTAGAGGGGTAAAATCTTCTCGAAAGCGAGCATTTTTCAAATTCCACCGTTCCCCCCCTACCAAAGCAGCCCCGTGACGACCAAAGCGAGTGGGAATGACGCAGTCGAACAAATCCACCCCCGCAGCGATCGCCTGTACCATTTCCCTATAAGTACCAACCCCCATTAAATAACGAGGCTTCTCTCTCGGTAGTTGAGGGGCAGTCAACCGCACAATACTATTAATCAACTCGGGAGTTTCCCCCACGCTCACCCCCCCAATAGCATAGCCGTCCAGGTCCAATGCTGTCAGTGCCTTGGCAGCAGCGGAACGCAAGTCAGGATAAACACCACCCTGAACGATACCAAATAATGCCTGCTCCGAGGAGCGCTCATGAGCCTCAATGCAACGTTCCAGCCAGCGATAAGTTCGTTCCGTCGCCTCAGTAACCTCAGAGCGATTCGCTGTAGCAGGAGGACATTCATCAAAAGCCATAATGACATCAGCTCCCAAGGCATTTTGGATTTGAATCGAACGTTCTGGGGTCAGCTCGATAATCCGCCCATCTCTAGGAGAGCGAAAAGTTACTCCCGCTTCGGCAATCTGTCGCAGTGACTGCAAGCTGAACACCTGAAAGCCCCCAGAATCGGTGAGAATCGGACCAGACCAGCCCATAAATTGGTGCAGACCGCCAGAATTTGTGATAATTTTTTCTCCCGGTTGCAGGTGAAGGTGATAAGTATTGGCCAAAATCATCTGTGCCCCAGTGAGTTCTAGCTGTGCTGGTGTCACACCTTTAACCGTTCCTAGAGTACCTACGGGCATAAATCTAGGGGTTTGGACCAAACCGTGAGGGGTGTGAAAAACTCCCGCTCTAGCTTGAGTTTGGCTACAATTAGCTTGACTTTGGAATGAAAAAAATCTCACAAGCAATTAAAATGGACGTCCGTCAGCATTTCTTCAAAGTCAGCATTGAGATTTTGTCTAACTTTTCTGTCTTGAACAGAGTTGCATAAAGGAATGAGTCGCAATTGACGATTCTCCTAAGTTGAGTTTAAATATGTTAGTAAGTTATATAAATTATGTATCCAGAAATAATCAAATGACTGGATATTGAGATAAATACTGTGATTAGCAACCAAGGGAGACCGATGGGGATGGGCAAATACTTCTTGTATCAAACCTTCACTTTGTTTTATGTAATAAAACAACATAATTATAAGACTATAAATTGTTGAGCAGCCGTTTTATATCCTCTCGATCCACAATCGTGCCGAAGTCAATAATATAAAGAGCGGGTAGTTGGCTAGTAATTTTTTCCTGATTCAACGAATATTAGATCCAAATTGGGTGATATCCATAGCAATAAAATAGGCTATGACATAATTTTAGCCCAAGATTATATCTTTTTAACTCTAATTATTTATGAAGCAATGGTTGAGAGGATTAATCCGTTCTTTTCTCGGTGCTGTAACTTTCTATTCTACAATTCAACTTCCTGGGGAATGGGAGTTAGAATTTCAGCGCATTGCTCGTTGGGCGCCCCTGGTGGGTTGGCTTTTGGGTGGCTTATTGGGGCTATTCGATTGGGGTTTATCCTTGGTAGGAGTTCCAGTTTTGACTCGCAGCACCCTAATTGTCGCCCTTTGGGTAGCCCTGACAGGAGGGCTGCACCTGGACGGGGCCATCGATAGCGCTGACGGTTTAGCCGTACTAGATTCCCAACGGCGGCTAGAAGTAATGAAAGATAGTTTAGTGGGTGCTTTTGGCGCTATGGTAGCAGTGGTGGTCTTGCTCTTAAAAACTGCTGCTTTGAGCGACTTACAGTCTTACCGCTGGCTGGGTTTAATGATAGCCACAGGTTGGAGTCGCTGGGGACAGGTGGTGGCGATCGCCCTTTATCCCGCCCTCAAATCTACTGGGGGCGGTGCCTTCCACAAACAAGCAATCCGCCCCACCCAGGATATTTTGTTGGGTTTGGTCTGTTTGTGTGGATTTAGCGCACTGCAACTATTTTTGCCCCATATTACATTCTCAACCGTACTGTTTGTCGCAGTTACCTGTTGCGGACTAGCAGGCTTAACTGGTTTTTGGTTTTATCGCCAGTTGGGGGGACATACTGGGGATACCTATGGAGCAGTGGTAGAGTGGACAGAAGCCTTCATTCTCTGCCTCCTAACTAGGTTCTATGGACATTAACTAGAGAATCGTCAGATAGGTATCCAGGGATTTTGACAGCAAAACTTTCAAGGTTTGATTTTGTAAATCCAACTCTAAACCCAATGCTTCTAAGGGAATCACCCCAATAAGAGGATTGCGACCACCCGGTAACTCCAGACACTCAAAAGTACCTTCTCTTCCACAGAGGGAAATCTTGGCATCTTGAAACACCCCCGCAGTACTCAATCCTGTAGCAGTGGTCACATCAACAACACGTAGTAAATCAAGTCCCAGTTGAGCAATGATATCTTTGGGCAAGCACAGGGTTGTTGCTCCTGTATCCACAAGAACCTTGTGCAAAGTAATGGAACGAACTTGCTCTTTGGTTATCAATCCGGATTCAGCGTTTGCTTCATCAATCCGGTTCGTAACCCTGAGTGTTGTTAGAATTTTGCCCATTTTGTTGTGGTCAGTACGTACCATGATAGTCGAGAGTGAAGTATCTATAGGTAACTGTCATGGTACTCCCTCATTGATAAGTGATAACTATTTACTCATCAATTGGTTGCAGACGGGTAATTTTCAGAGTAAAGTCACCTCCCCCAGTTTCCCCAAAAGCACGAACCCGAACA
>JACONB010000192.1 GCA_014323965.1 Prochloron sp. SP5CPC1
AGCCGTGTGAGGCGAAAGTTTCACGCACGGGACGCCAAAGGCGGCACCTTCGGTGTCGTAGGAGAGGGGCGAGACGGTAACGTCTCCCTCGACTCTAATCAGACCAATACTCGCGGATCAGACTTCTCACTTGATCGGACTCGTACAAAGCTTACGCTATGCGTAAAAATCGAACGATTGCCGTCCTACTAGCTAGCTTGGGGACCGTAACACCCCTCGGGGGACTGCACAAGTTTTATTTGGGACAGCCTTTATGGGGGATTTTCTATCTTATCTTGTGGTCGAGCCAGATCCCTCATGTTGCTTGCGTCATCGACGCTGTTTGGTATATGGTACAAGACCAAGATGATTTCGATCGCCGCTTTAATAGGTCACCAGTAGAGGGTAGAGAGTCAACATCTATCCCACCTACAAAAATAGACCCGGAACACGCGCAAGGCGACCTTGCGGATGCTTTGCGGGAATTAGACTGACTGCGGGCTGATGGGTTAATGTCTGAATACGAATTCGAGCAGAAACGCCGCCAGCTCGATCCCATTGCTTGAACTATCTAAGGAGACGGGACTCAGTTTGGTGCTCCCCCAGTTTCTTGCTGATCCCTATTATCGACTGACAACCATGGTAGAAGTAGCAGTAGCCACATAAAATACTTAAAGTCTTATAAACTAGAGCGTGTCATCAATTAGGGGTATTGACATCCTTTTTCAACTGCTAGCCATCCCAACCATCGCCTCGAAACGTTGGGTATATCGCCAGTACGACCATGAGGTACAAAATAATACCGTCGTACTACCGGGTGGGGGAGATGCAGCCGTGATTCGAGTCCGAGGATACCGAGGCGTGGCAGCCACCACCGACTGCAATAGTCGCTATGTCTATCTAGATCCCTATGAAGGAAGCTCAGCTGCCGTCGCTGAAGCAGCCCGGAATTTAAGCTGTGTGAGAGCAGAACCCCTCGCAGTCACCGATAACCTCAATTTCGGCAGTCCGGAAAATCCGGTGGGCTACTGGCAACTAGCCTCTGCATGTAGTGGTATTGCCCAAGCTTGCCGGGAACTGGAAACTCCCGTCACCGGAGGAAACGTCTCTCTCTATAACGAAACTGTAGACTCTGATGGGTTACCTAAATCAATTTATCCTACCCCGGTAATTGGGATGATAGGTTTAGTAGAAGACGTGAGGAAGGTTTGTCCAACAGGGTGGCAGACACCAGGGGATATCATTTATTTACTTGGTTCCAACACCCCCACTTTAGGTGGTTCGGAATATCTAGCCACAATTCATGGTATAGTTGCTGGGAAACCCCCATGTGTAGATTTTGATTTAGAACGGGCTGTGCAAAAAGCAACTCGTGTGGGTATTAAAAGGGGTTGGATTAATTCGGCCCATGATTGTAGCGAAGGAGGAATTGCTGTTACTCTAGCAGAATGCTGTCTTCCCAACAACCTAGGGGCTGAGATCTACTTAAACCAAGCACAAACACAACAACGATTGGACGAATTGCTTTTTGGCGAAGCTGCTAGTAGAATCTTGGTGTCAGTTTCCCTGCACATAGGGGCAACTTGGGAAAATTATTTAACCGAAAATTTCGGTGACCATTGGCAAAAACTGGGTTTTGTTAGCAATAAAGGAGAGAATATGCGTATTTTAATTGAGAGTGTCCCTGTTATTGATGTGAAGATAGAAGAAATGGGCGATCGCTTTTGGAAGGCAATTGAAAAATTGATGTCTTGAAATAATCGTAGGTTGGGCCGACAGGCAACTGTCGGGGGACGAAACCCAACAAAGCCCCTGTTTAAGTTGATTGCTTTGAGCGCCGGAGCCAAAGTAAATTGGTGGAATAAATGACTAGCCCACTCCAAATACAACCAAATGCAATTATATGGGTTTTGGTAAAGGGTTCATGGTATAAAAATACCCCCAAGAGTAACTGCAAGGTGGGTAATAAATACTGTAAAAAACCGAGAGTTGAGAGGGGAAGTCCCTTAGCAGCATTGTTAAACCAGAGCATGGGTAGGGAGGTGATTAGACCACAGCTAATAAATAGCAAAGTGAGAGGAACACTGGCTCCAAAATTGCTTTGACCCAAGGTCGTCCAATAACCAACTAATATCAGGGCAATAGGGGTTACAAGCACAGTTTCCACCGCTAACCCCACCAGAGGAACCACCGGAGTAACTTTCCGGATCAATCCATAGGAACCAAAAGTTAATGCCAATCCCAGAGCAATCCAAGGTATGGAACCAAAGTCCCGGATAAAAACACTAACCCCAAGGGTAGCCAATGCAACGGCCACAATTTGCCAAAAATTCAATTGTTCCTTGAGGAAAATAGCCCCTAGCAAAATGCTGAGTAACGGGTTGATAAAGTAGCCTAAACTGGTTTCAACCACTCGATTCACATTAACTCCATAAATAAAAGTTCCCCAGTTTAATGCTAACAATGACGCCGTGGTGAATAATATACCTAAAATGCGAGGAGATTTCCACAGTTGAGAAAATTCAGGCCAACGCTTTTGGAGTAACAGGACTATAATTAATAGGCAGGCAGACCAAATAATGCGATGGCATAAAACTTCTACAGCAGGGGTTGTGCCAAACAATTTCCAATATATGGGTAATAAACCCCAAGTCCCATAGGCCAAAATTGCATATAAAATACCAGAGGCTGTAGGTGAATCAGCGTTTGAGGGTGAAGATGATTGTTTTTGCATAAACTCCAGAGATATTTTGTCCTGTTTAAAGCCCGATGTTTACCACTTACTCACACGGAATTTTCGACATTTTCCACCCTACGGGAGGGGGGGAATTGCCGCCAAACAAACAATTGAGCGGCAGCGAATCATCATTAAGAAAACTGGTATTCATAGCCATCAGCTTTTTGGATAATCGTTAAATACTTAGGATGAACGTCAAATTTTAACGTTTGAGTTGTCAATCTAAAACTGGGTCGAAACCGAATAGCAATGCGACCTTTATGCCTTCCTGCATACTTTCCTTTCGGTACGGAAGCTTTTACCAAGTCCCCCGTTTGGAAACCCATAAAAAACTTAGCTTGGGGAGCATGGCGAATCGGAAAACCATAGCGGTTGGTTCCGCAACGCTGACGAGTTCCATGTCCTTTGGCAGTAACAAAGAGGGGTTTAACTCCTCTTAACAGCAACATGAAGGGAGTCGAGTACCCAACACAGGCAGCATCGGTCCAGTGCTGTTTTTCGATTCCCCTCGTTTGGCGATTAAATTTGGTTTGTCCTCCCGTTCCAGTTTCAACAGGCAATCCCGTTTCTTGCAATCTCCGAAACAATTCCCATCGCGTCGTATTAACGGCAGCAGCATCTTTTAACGGTGCTTTAGCTTGTTGCAAAATCTTTTGTAGCAAGATAGGTTTCTTGCTCAGAAATTCCTCGATAGGCTGGTTACTTTTAGCCTGATTACAATGACGACAAGCCAGCGTTAAATTACTGACCCTATCGCTTCCACCTTTCGACTTGGGCTTGATATGTTCGATTTCCAATGGGGTCTGTTCTGCCTTGCAATAAACGCATTTTCTCCCCCATTTGTTGAGGAGATATTCTTTAACCTCAAAACCGAACAATTCACCGCGTTGATATTCGACTCCCTCGACTTCAGGGTTCTGAAGTTTTTGGGTGTCGAAGCGCACTAACTCTTGAGAAATTGCCGCAATCGGACACAGTTTTCTCAAGCGTTCGACCCAAGTCAGGATATTGGCAATCCGACTTGCAAGGGAGGGAGGTAGCCAACATGAAGGACGAGTTCGATTGAGAAATCTGGGTTGGCGGTAACGAGTTTTTCGCTGTCGCCTTCCCCTTCGCAATGCACGTCGGGCATCAAGCGCGTTCTTAATTTGTTGACCTCGATGTTGAATTTCCAGGGCGTTCGTAACTCGTCCCGTTTCTTCAAGGACGATGGCAATTCCTGTCGTTTTAGAACCGGGGTCGAGCTTGATTCGGTGTGAGTGGACGACGGAATCTTCTGCCGTTCTCTCTTTGAGGACGATGGTAAACGGATATTTTTTGAAAACTGCTGCCCTTCCCTTTTTCAACAATTCTCTTGCCCGTGCGGGATGGCAGGGGTCAAGAGGTTTTAAGTTTTTATCGAGAACGAAAATTCGCATTACTTTGAACTCTCAGATGGACTGGTAATGTTTGCCTCGCCAATGTTCTATCTCGGTACTTTCTCAAAAGCACTAGCTTTCCCGTATGACCTGTTTAACTTTTGAGTTCTAGAGCCTAAAACTGGCACGCATTTTAGGGTAGGAACTTTAACCCTTGGATAGAACGTAGCTCTCAAGGAGCTTAGGCTGGTCAACAGGCTTTTTCAAGCCCACGCTATACCCGCAGGGTTAGCGTGCGGTAGTTGACACAAGGGCTACAGTTGAGACGTTTGGTATAATCTATAACGGATTTTTCCACATTTTTGACAGACAGGGCAATATGAATTCTACGCATTTACTCCTCCATGAGAGAATTTATTT
>JACONB010000193.1 GCA_014323965.1 Prochloron sp. SP5CPC1
TTGAGGAAGGAAACCCAACATTTCCTAGGGTGGTTTGACCGCATTTAGAGGATTAAACCGCACGAACGCCCGTAACGCAGAGGGAAGAGAAGAGAGGGTTTGATAAGGTAGCCCGCAATTTATGAGGGGGCCCACGGGTTTATTGAAGTCGTAGCATTCTTTCTTCAATTTTTGACCAACTTTTCTGTGATACTCGCGCTGCTGCTTCTTTGCACTTTACTATGAGTAAATTGACGTAGGAGTAATTTCTCCATTCCTTTAACTCTTTCTTGGATAAGGTTACCATTTCTAGTGTTAAATGGAAAGAGTTTAGCCAAGTTTCTATAACCTTTTCAAAAAATGCTGTCTGTACTTCTTGCGAAGAATTATATTGGGGTATTTTTGCTTTGAACATTTCTAAATTCTCAAGCAATTGGGGAAAATTTACTTGGGCAAAAACCTGGAACTGTTTTAACTGGTGAGCTGAATTGATAAATTCGTCGAGGGTGTCAGCGTCGGCGAAGACGAAGGCGTTGGTGAGGCGGTAGGTGAAGGGGTAGGTGTTGGCGAAGGCGTTGTCGAAGGGGTTGGGGGCGAAGGCGAGGGCGTAGAGGTTGGCGAAGGGGTTGGCGTAGGCGTTGGCGTAGGCGTTGGTGTTGGCGAAGGCGAGGGCGATCGCTCTTTTCTCCGTAGGTGAAATATCCCCTCCAGCTCCAGCAGTAGCATTATCAGCCCATTGAAGTAGCGCTCTTAACTTAGGAGAGTGAATCATTTTTCCCGCCTTTTGTTCCATTAGCTCCAACAGCTCCTCTGCATTAGTTAAGCCAGCCACCAATAAAAAGACTTCTCGCCAACGTTTATCTTCCAGGTGTTCAACCACTAATTGCTGAATGCGACGAGAGCTTTTGCTAATGTAGAGAGCGGTAAGATACTCCTGAAAGGTAAGATGGGAAAAGGAAAACCCACCCCCAACCCCCTCCCAGGAGGGGGCTACGGGGGTGGGTCGTTCTACCAATATTCCCTGCTGAAGGGCGATGGCTTTTAGAACTGCTTTCCCATCCAAATATTTGGGGTTATCCACTGTATCCGCCAGAAAGTCCTTGATATAGTCTACCAACTCTTGCTCTGGAAAAAAGACTTGATTTTGGCTAAAGTTATCATAGGCAATGTGTGCAAGTAGTTCTTTTTCCAATGCTGTGTTCCATTGGGGATAAATGGGTTCCTGTTTCAGCCGTTTGTGTGCCGCCCACTCTTCTAAGATAATATCCAAAGCAGCACGATATAACTCACTCCGTTGAGGAGGAAATTTATATTTGCGCTTATAGACGATACAAAGAAAGGTTAACAATAATGGAGTGTGGGCTAATTCTTTGGCGGCGGCGTTGTTAGGTTCTTGGAGATTTTGCCAACATTCTGTGGCGGTTTCCCTTTCTCGCTCTGGGAAGCAATAAACCTGTTGTTCTCGTATTGAGTTACCAGTTTATCAATGGCATCACTAACTGCATTGTAATTGTCTTGGGGTACTTCGTCCAAACCATCTAGTAATATGAGCAATTTTCCTTGTTTGAGGGCGTTGGTAGCAATCTTATCCGAGGCAGGAAAACCCAAAACTTCCAATTCTTCAGCAATAGCTTGAATTAAGTTAACGTCATCGCTCCTAAAGCGTTTTAGTTCCAGGAGCACCGGTAAACAGGCAGGTTTAAATGGGTTATTTTGCTCCTTTAAGGCTTCTAAGCCTATTTTGCGCAAATAGGTAGTTTTACCGGATCCGGGTCCACCTAAAACCATTAAATACTGATGAGAGGTTGCTACTTGGATCCCATCCTCATTTCTACGTTCCCCCTGCTCAAATCTCCGGTTTGGACTTTCTCTGTAGATTTCTTCTATATTCCCAAGAGATTCATATTGTAGAATGCTCAACTTGTCCAAAAATCTTACAGCAGTGTATACTGAATCTAAGGTTACTGGTTTGAGCATTCCTAGCAGCTTCAACCAGCCATATCGGCTCTTATATTTTTGGGCATAGTTCCTATATGCTTGCGCTGCGGTGGCGAAATCTTTAATCTTCTCGCCAGTAGATTTTACCATATCCCAGAGTAGCTTGACACCGGGAATTAAGAAAGGTTCTATAGCCATGGTAATGTCAATAAGTTAGAATTTATCTGGATTAAACCGCAGAGGCGCAGAGTACGCAGAGGGAAGAGAAGAGAGGAGAGGAGAAGAGAAGAGAGGGGAAGAGAAGAGAGGGGAAGAGAGGGTGTATCTGTCTTGATCTATTCCTTTTTCCATTGTCTTAAGCACCTGAGAACGGGCTAATCAGAGGAATTGGCAGATCGCGATTCTTTCGATAGATTTGGAAATCGCTGTCCAGGGTGAAAACCAAGCTTTCGGGATATAATTCAGCCATTCGTACCAATTCCCCATCCGCAAGAGACATCGGTACCGATTTGTAGCGAGTTAACAGTGCTACCACCCTTGTCAATTCTACCTCCAGAGCAAACTGAACCCGAATTTGCCGATCATTCAAAAGTTGAAGTAGAGTCTCCCGCCCATTCTTCACCCGTTGGAGCAAAAACCAAGTTTCTGAAATCACTGCTTCACAAGTTAACAAAGGTGGCGCAATTCGAGTCAGTTGCTGTGTCACCCAGACATGGTGGTGATCCCGTCGATTAATTAAAGCCACCAAAACACCGGTGTCAACAATTACTTTCTGGAGCATTACCACCATATCCCCTCATATAGTCTGGATTGGTTGAGAGATCTCCTGGTCCTTCCCCTGCACCAATCGAGAACTGAGCAACCTCAAAAAACGATTGAGGAACAGTTTCAGGTTCCGTAGTCGTTGTTTTCTGTCGTTTTATTTCCAGAAGCTCTACAAAGTCTAACACCTGCTGTTGCTCTTCTGGTGCGAATGTTTCTATGGTTTGTAATATTTGTTGAGATAAAGAAGACATGGCGATGATATATTGCTGGTGGAGTGGTGGGCTGCGCCCCTACCGTCTCCTCATTATAGCCCACGATTATCAATTTTCTGGTTTTGTCATATTTAGAGGATTAAACCGCTGAACGCCCGTAACGCAGAGAAAGAGAAGAGAGGAGAAAAGAGGGTTAATATTTAAACCCTGTAGGGGTTTTATACGGTAGCCCGCAATTCAGGTAGGATGGGCAATGTTCACCCTACGCAGCATGAGGAAGGAGAGGTAGGCGATCGCCCCCCATTGGGTTAAAAATGCCAGCCATAATTCTCCTCCCATGGCGTTTTCTACCCCTACAACTGGTAGAATTGAGAATAGCCACAGAAAGGGTTGGTTGTTGGGGTTAATTTGGAACAGTATAGCAATAATGAGGGGTAAAATCATTAATCCTCCTACCCCAGCAATAGCCCAAATTGTCCGTTTCGGCATTGTTGCCATGAGGATAAGTTGAGCAACACAGGCGTAAATTAAGATGACACTAATATGGAACAATACCCCCAAAGACAGATAAATTGTGGATGAGCCGAAAGGGAATAGGAGCAGTAAAGGGAGTAAAAGTAATGAAGCAATGACTAAATTAATCCCTATGGCCACTGTGGCAGGACTTTTTTCTCCCCAAACCAAATCTTTGAGCAAATTGCCATTACCTTGCTTACCCCTTATACTGCGAGAACGGGCCCAATCTTGTAATGCCTGGCGGTGGTTGCTTAAAGCAGCAATTAAACCCAAAAACAGCACCAGTTGAAAGAGGAAGAGGAGGATAATATTGCTTTGCACTTCATATTCTGATACATTACTATGGGGTAAGCTAAATCCCGCCATGGTTGTCATTAAACTAGCGGTGAGCAGGTAACTCTGTCCCTTACTCAAACTGGTAGCAATGGGATTGTGGAAGCGACGTTTGAGTGCTTTTCCCAACCAATAGGTCCAAATACCATAGTTGAGGAGCATAAAGAAGATGCCTAAAATAGCATTCTGCCCAAGAGACATACCAAACCAGGTAATTTCGGTAACTTGCTCTAGGGGCAAATAATCTACTTGTGAGGCCACTGGGGTAGCATTAACTATATAGGAGAGCATTTTTCCCGGATAAAACAAAGTCAACCAATCAGCTACATTGCCCATAGTTCCTGCATATTCGCTCATGGTGAAGGCTGACATTAACAACAGGAAGAACAACACCCCACCACTAAATAACCAAGCTTGGAAACCCCCCAGTGCGGAACTAACTAAACCGTAAAAGAGAGCGCCACTGTAGAAAAAGGCGCAACTGGCAATGAGAATGGTATAGAATCCTAAGAGCAAAATCAAGGGAATACCAGCCCCTAAAGCAGCTCGGAAATGTAAAGGCATCCCCAACAGCAGCAATAAATAGAGTATAATAGGGACACCGAGGATTTTCCCTAAGAGAATGCTACGAGCTGACTGTGGGCTGAGACGAAGGAAATTGAGGGTACCGCGACTTTCTTCCTTGGATAAATCGGCAATGAGCAGATAAGTACCCCCTACTAATAAGGCAAAAATGGCGATAATGCTCATACAGATGAAGATGTCCAACCACCAACGTTGCCAATTGATGATAACCTTACCCAGAGCATCTTTTAAGCATTCCGCTCCAGAATAGGAATCAAGAACACTACCAGTGCAGTAGTGGTTAGAGGTGTTCCTAGTAATGGGGAGAAGACTCTCGTAGAATAAGTATAGTAACAACTGAAAGCCGATGGAGATAGCCCAAGCTACGGTTATATTTCTCGTGTTCAGCTTTCCTTTCAATTCTCGCAATAGTTGGGGATTCCATTCCCCCAACGGATCTATAATGGTAGATATCATGAGGATGTGCTCCTAAGACACTTGTTTATGTTCTAACTTGAGGAAGATGGTTTCTAAGTCTTCCTGAGTGCAGTGGAACTCTGTCAGGGGGATATTGGCAGCCACTAGGGACTGTAATAAGGCAGCGCTATCTTGGGTGTTTCCAGAAAAGTTAACCTTTAAGCTTCCCCCGCCATCGCGGATGCCGGGGGGTAGTACCTCCCATCCTTCCACTAAAGGATTATTTTTCAATTCTACTTCTAATTCCTGAATATGCCCCAGAGTGGATAAAATAATCTGCTGACGAGACAAACGGGAATATAGTTGTTCTAGAGAAGCGCTTTCCACCAAATACCCCAATTCCATAATACCCACAGAGGTACAAAGTTCCGCCAAATCGCTCAAAACATGGGAAGAAATGAGAATAGTCATCCCTTCCTGTTGCAAAACTTTGACAATTTCCCGAAACTTCATCCTCGCAATGGGATCTAAACCAGAAACCGGTTCGTCTAAGAACAGCAAGAGAGGTTGATGGATAATAGTGCGAGCCAGACTCAGTCGTTGCTTCATACCCCGAGAAAGGGTGGCCACCAAACTATGACGCTTGCTACTTAAGTCTACCAATTCCAGAATTTCCGATAATCTCCAGCGACGGTGAGGTTGTCTCAAACGATAAAGTCGGGCAAAATAGTCTAAATAATCCCAGACTGTTAAGTCCTCATAGAGGGGAAAATCATCCGGGAGATAGCCTAAAAGCTGCTTCAGGTGCAGGTTACTGTCATCTCGTAAGAGTCGTTCCCCGTGAATGTAAATTTCCCCCAGAGTGGGTTCCTCTGCTGCTGCTAACATGCGAATGAGAGTGGTTTTCCCCGCCCCATTGGGACCAATTAATCCATAGACTTCCCCTATTTCTACTTGTAATTCCACATCGTTCACGGCAACGTGGCGATCGAATTGTTTTGTTAGTCCTTCAGTAGCGATGCTCAACATGGTATTCTTAAATTTGTCCCCCTGATACCTTAT
>JACONB010000194.1 GCA_014323965.1 Prochloron sp. SP5CPC1
AACATCAGAAGCATCGAGCATTCTCGCCACCGCAGCGTCTTCAATTTCCTGGTCAACCTTCTGGCCGGGTTGGTGGCCTACACCTATAGCGACAAAAAATGGAACCCAAAGGCAGAAGGGCACTACCTCCTGCCATTTTCTAGTTTCGTCGAACTCACGTTATTTTAGGGGCATGAGCGTCGGGAAGAAGCTGGTCAGTGGATAAACTTGCTACCGAGCGAGGTCCACTTTCCTTCCCCTTCCACCTTGTCATCTCCTGGTACTCTCGTTTGAAGTAAAACTTAAAGAATTAAGCTGAAACATTGTTGAAACAGTATTGTAATTCGTACAACTTGTATTGCTGGCGCGGTTTGATGATCGGGATAATCACCGCTAGTAACTTAGTGGGGAACTGTTGCCTACCCCCTATAGCCGCAGCCCAAAGTTCAGCTAACTGCCATTTTACCCCGGAGGCGATCGCCAGGAAAGAAAACCAGCGCCAGCAATCCTTACAAGGGAACCGGTCGGCGACGAACGACTACAAAGCCTTGTTGCAAAAACACGCCGAGCTTTTGCGCCAGTGTCGCGCTCAATCCTGGCTGAAAAATCAGGCTATTTGGCTGCGAGTCTATCCTTGCGATGCTCGAAAAGGATACCTCGATCGCCTGCTGGATAGTATCGTCAATAAAGGTTACAACCAAGTGTACTTAGGGGTATTTTACAACAGTCAAGTACTCTTGCCCACTGCTGACAATCCCACTCCTTGGGTTTCCGTAGTGCAATCCCCTATTGCGCAAGCAACCGCGCAAGCGTCCGAGGTGGATTTATTGGCTTTAACCATTGCCAAAGGACGAGAACGGGGTCTCAAGGTTTATGCCTGGATGTTTACGATGAATTTCGGTTACGACTATTCCCGTCGCGCCGATCTCGCTATAGGCGGCTACGGGGCACGCCGGGGAGTTCTCGCCCGCAACGGCAAAGGAGAAAATAGTCTGGACGTGGTCCGGGATCACCCTCAAGTCTTTATTGACCCCTATAATAGACAGGCTCAAGTAGACTTCTATGGACTGGTACAAAAGATAATCGAACGGCGCCCGGATGGTATTTTATTTGACTACATTCGCTATCCTCGAGGCAGCGGTAGCCAGTCTGTAGCCGGAAATGTCAAGGATTTATGGATTTACAGTCCCGCATCGAGACAGGTTCTCTATGACAGAGGGCAAAATAATCAAGGGCGGATGCTGATCCATCGCTTTCTCAATCAGGGGAACATCGGAGCAGTTGATTTAGCAGAAATAGCTAAAATGTATCCCGAAGAGGAAATGCCCCTCATAGAAGGTGGCAAGATCCTGGATATATCAGCAAAAGATTACTTGCAGCAAATGCGCTTGCAATTGTGGCACCTCGCGGTTGCTCATGCAGCTCAAGGGGCGATCGACTTCCTCGAAGGTGCCGCTAACCCGGCGATGGAACAAGGTATTCCCGTAGGCGCCGTCTTTTTCCCCGATGCCAACCAATTGGTGGGGCAAAGAGGTTTTGATTCTCGTCTCCAGGCTTGGAATCGCTTTCCAGACAATTTGGAGTGGCATGCCATGTCCTATGGGGTTTGTGGCTATAGTGATTGTATTGTGGACCTCGTGCAGCGAGTGACTGAATCCGCATCGGTGAATACGCTGATAATACCTGCGCTGGCAGGTATTTGGGGGGAAGCTTACAATCAGCGCCCTTCCTTGGAAGAGCAGATGGAAGCGATCCGCAAGACATCCTCAGAAGTCGATTCCGTCAGTCATTTCGCTTATTCCTGGCAAGAGCCGGAGTTCGATAGGGAGCGTAAGTCATGCATTTTGTAAAATCTTGCCCAATTTAACAATCCACTTTATTCTTGCTATCCTATAATGGAGAAAAGTTAGGAGCGGACGTGGCGGAATTGGTAGACGCGCTAGATTTAGGTTCTAGTGAGCTTGCTTGTGAGAGTTCGAGTCTCTCCGTCCGCATTCAGGGTTCTATAGATTGGTTGTCGTTTTCACCTATTGATGCTACTGCCCGTGAGGAAGAAAAAAAAACCTAAACTAGATTACGATCCGTTTGATTTGCGCATTCAGGTGATGAGATTTACCAATCCCTTGGCCGTGAAAATTATGGTATTTTCCATAGTTTATCATCCATTCGCGATTGACGGGCAAGACTGGCCAATGCTTAAGACTTGCAATTTAGACGAACTGCTTGCTCAATTGTTCGAGAAATATCCAACTCTGACAAAACTAGAAGATATATTGTACGATACTGCCAAATCTTTGCAAGACAGCGAGCGATATCTAGAAACTGCTGGGGCGATCATGCAATCAATTAGACCTTTCTACGAAGGAGGAGGAAAGGGTAGTGGGTAGGTCAGTTATTTCCGCGAACGGTATATATTCTTAGGGAGCACCCCCCGGCATTGATTAATGGCGGCTCCCTGCGGGATCGTTCTACCACCAACCACCAACCTGATTGAGAAAATATGAAGGATAAAGAACTGATAAAGCTATATGCAGAAGGCAAAAAAGAGTTTAACAAAGCTAGTTTAAATGGTATCAATCTTTATAGTGCCGATTTGATTGGCATAGCTCTCAATGATGCGAAACTGCGCGGTGCCGTTCTTATTTTTACCTATCTCAATCGGGCGCAGTTGGCGAAAGCAGATCTGATCGGTACGAACCTGAGCGGCGCTTATCTAACTCAAGCAAATCTCCATGGTGCTAATCTCCATACTGCGGATCTCCACGGAGCAGTTTTACAAGGAGCTGATTTACGCAATACTATTCTCAGTTTGGCTAATCTCGTGGATGCCAACTTGATGTCAGCAGACTTGCGGGGATCTTGTCTTGAGGGAGCCAACCTGACTTGTGCCTGTCTCCGGGGTGCTAACCTCCGAGAGGAAAGAAGAACTTATAAATCGAACCTGCGAGGTGCAACTTTACACAAGGCAGATCTACTCGGTGCCAACCTCAAGGGGGCTAATTTAGCGTCTGTCAATCTTAGGAATGCTAACTTGAGAGAAGCTAGCCTCACCGGTGCCGATTTACGGGGAGCAGATCTCAGTCAAGCGAATCTCAAGGGGGCATCTTTGGTTGATGCTAATTTGGTTGGGGCGAAATTGACAGGGGCAAATCTAACTAATGGGAGACTCAATCGCGCTCAACTGGAAGAAGCGAAAATGATGGGGGTCAATTTACAAGGAGCAATCATGGCTGATGTTAAATTACTTAACGCAGATCTCAGTCAGGCAGATATGAGTGGGGCGAGCATGATTCGCGCCGATTTGAGTCGTGCTAATCTGACGGGAGCCAACCTGTTTGAATCTAATCTGACTGATTCCTTTTTGACCAGAGCAAATCTAACCGGTGCTAACCTCAGTAATGCCGATCTCAATCAGGCAGATATAACTGGGACAAATATGAGGAATGTCAAATTACAGGGAGCAACTATGCCTGATGGCTCTGTTAATAATTATTAGGTCAGCACCTCGCTCTAAAGAGACGTTGCTGGAGAGCCTCCAATATTTGGATAGCTGACCAGTCTAAGCCTTTGGTATTTGTCAGATAGAGTAGGTCAACCCAAGAGGACTGGCATACATTGACTGACTATCCTAAAGGCCAAGAGCATAACTGTCAAAGCAGACACAATTGAGTGGAGTAACGCTCTATTTTTAAGCTTTGGTCTCAATGTATTAACTGGCTCTGGAGATGCACCAATTTTGGTTTTGGGGTTGCCAAATAATATGAACATTTGGGACTTTAAGCGGCAGTGGGTGCAGGGTTATGCAGATGTAATTCGTGAGGCATCTCGAATTTTTGATATTCCTGCTATCTTACTAGCTGGTATTGCCTATATGGAAGTAGGTGGTGAGGCTCCGATTGAAAATATTGTAGCATACAATGTAGATCTGATATCGACAGCAACAACAATTGAACCTATTCCTCCTGACCAGTTTTGGCAGGCTACATCTCCCTATCCTGGTGGGGTTGTATGGGGGCAGGCTCGCCCAACACCTGAAGAAGATCGTTGCGAAGTGGCTAACGATCGGACTGTTGGTGACTTAAGTATTGCTGTTCGACGGGCAGGAGAGTCCTTGTGTTATCCAAGTAGTCTGGGAGCGGAGGAGAGTAACTTACTTGTTGAGTCTCTTCAAGATCATAGACAAAATGTTTTTATAGCCGCCAAACATCTTTCAGATCTTCGAGATGTTGATTTTCCAGGCCGAACAGCAGATTCTCTCAGTAGAGATGAAATAATGGTTATTGCCGGAAGATATAACCGTGGCCCAGAATTACCTTTAGATGAACTTACACCCTTGGTTAGAGGTTATGGCCAGCGAGTGATGAGAATGGTTTCGACAGCTTATTCTAAAAAAATGGCTCTCCTGGGTTTTTGGTGTAAAATGTATACAGTGTTACCGTTTGAGGATTTACGAAATGGATTTTAATCTCGATAAATTATTGAATTTTCCCAATG
>JACONB010000195.1 GCA_014323965.1 Prochloron sp. SP5CPC1
CATTAGGGAAGATAATCTGCGCAAGTGGCAGGAATTCTATCAATGCTCCTGCGGTAAAGCTTGGTGGGCTTGGAATACAGATCGCCCCCCTTCAGACAGTAGCCTGTTTTCGTAGTACTAGTATTGAAATTGAATCCACACCCGAGGTCAATGACCAAAATTCTAATTGCCAATCGAGGAGAAATTGCTCTACGAATTCTCCACACCTGCGAAGAAATGGGAATTCCCACTGTCGCTGTCCATTCTACTATTGATCGCCACGCCCTTCACGTGGAACTAGCGGATGAAAGGGTCTGTATTGGACCGCCCCAAAGCAGTAAAAGCTATCTGAATATACCTAATATAATCTCCGCCGCCCTTACCCGTAACGCCACAGCCATTCATCCTGGTTACGGTTTCCTCGCAGAAAATGCTAGTTTTGCGGAAATCTGCGCTGATCACAAAATTACTTTTATCGGTCCGACAGCAGCAGCGATCCGGAGTATGGGGGATAAATCCACAGCCAAAAAAACGATGCAAAAAGCGGGAGTTCCTACCATTCCCGGTAGTCAGGGACTGCTCCAGGACGAAGAAGAAGCAAAAGCCATCGCAGGTAAAATAGGCTATCCGGTGATCATCAAAGCCACTGCTGGGGGTGGTGGACGGGGAATGCGACTAGTAAGGGATGAAAAGGAACTGAGCAGGCTCTTTCAAGCGGCTATTGGGGAAGCGGAAGCAGCTTTTGGTAACGGGGGGGTTTATCTAGAAAAATTCATCGACTGTCCCCGTCACATTGAATTTCAAATTCTCGCCGATAGTTACGGGAATGTGATTCATTTAGGAGAGAGGGACTGTTCTATCCAACGGCGCCATCAGAAATTACTGGAAGAAGCTCCTTCTGCGGTTCTCACGCCAAAACAGCGCCAGAAAATGGGTCATGCAGCAGTGTTGGCTGCTAAATCTATCAACTACGTCGGTGCGGGGACAGTGGAGTTTCTCCTGGACAAATCTGGTAATTTCTACTTTATGGAAATGAACACCCGCATTCAAGTGGAGCACCCCGTCACGGAAATGATTACGGGACTGGACTTAATTGCCCAACAAATTCGGGTGGCTCTGGGTGAGAAACTAGAGCTAACGCAGAAAATGGTCAATTTGCGCGGTCACGCCATAGAGTGTCGCATTAATGCTGAAGATCCGGAACACAATTTCCGCCCTCACCCCGGCAAAATCAGCGGCTATTTGCCCCCATCTGGTCCCGGAGTGCGAATTGATTCCCATGTCTACACGGATTACGAAATTCCCCCTTACTACGATTCTTTGATTGGCAAGTTAATCGTTTGGGCACCGAACCGGGAAGAGGCAATTAAGCGCATGAAACGGGCTCTACGGGAATGTGCCATTACTGGAGTGCCAACCACTATTGGCTTTCATCAAAAAATCCTCTCTACGCCAGCTTTCTTAGAAGGTAAGGTCTATACCAATTTTATCCAACAGCACCTCCAAAGTTAACTTTGCGCCTTTGCGGCGGGGGCGCGAGATATACCAAGGATATCAACGCAGTGCCATTGTCACTAACCCCTGTTGTCCCAGGAGAATTTCCCGTAGGAGGGTAAATATACCAACCCAAATAATTGGGGTAATGTCCACGCCCCCTATTGGTGGGACAATTTTGCGCAACGGGGCCAAGAAGGGTTCCGTAGGGAGAGCAACGAGATTAAAGGGAAGGTGATTTAAATCGGTTTGGGGATACCAAGTCAAAACAATGCGAAAGATGAATAAAAAGGTCATCAGTCCCAAAACGAGACCGAGAGTTAAAATTACGAGGGCAAGAATACTCATATGGGGTTGTTGGTGGTTGTTGGGAAGGTCCCAGAGTACCACCTATGTTAAAATAAGTAACGAATAAAATCAAAAATAACAAAAAGTTGAGGTATCATGACTCCTTCTTTAGCGAACTTTTTCTACAGTCTGCTGGCTGGGTTGGTCATTGTTGTCATTCCAGTGGTAGTAGGTCTGATCTTCATCAGCCAAAAAGATAAAATCCAACGGAATTAATTCTTTATACCCCCGTTAGCACCTCAGTAACCCTGCAATAGGGAAACTGAGGTTGACGAATTGTAACAAAGCCATGATTAACTAGCAGCGGAGAGCAATAATGGTAAATTTCGGGCTTAACTCAGCCAGCATTCTGGGGATTTTTCTCGCAGTGGCGGGAGCTTCCCTGTATTTTATGCGTTCTGTGCGTCCAGAACTTTCAAGAGACCACGACATCTTTTTCGCCGCAGTGGGTCTCTTGTGTGGCTTTATTCTCCTATTTCAGGGATGGCGACTAGATCCAATTTTACAATTCGGTCAGTTTCTCCTTGCTGGTTCCACCATCTTTTTTGCCACAGAAGCAATTCGCTTGCGGGGTGTTGCTACAGAACAAGCAAGACGCAGGACACCTATTGTGGATGAAGAACGTACTGTGAGCAAGGTTTATCGTAATGCGGAGTTGGACGAGTTGAAACCCTACGAGGAAGAAGAAGAACACTACGAGGATAGCCCGCGACTACGAGGCTACCCAGATAGTAGCACAAGCCGTAGAACGGGATACGATGTCTCTCAACCTCACAGTCGATCCAGTAGGAGGATCCGGGATAAATACGGTAAAGGGGAACCCACAACTCGCAAACGTCCCCGCAGGAGCAGTACCAGAAGTAGTAATGGTTACGATAGGTGGGAAGAATCACCAGATGTTTGGGAAGAAGAAAGACCCTCTCGTACCTCTACCCGGGAAGCTGACCAAGATAGACGTCCCCATCGAGACAAACCTTCCCGACCACAGAAAAAGAGATCATCAGATGATAAGCGTCGTCCCCGTTATCCAGATAGGGAAGCTATTACAACGGATTATGTAGATTATAATCCCGAAGAGTCCCAGGAGCGCAATCCTCCTAGGGATAGAGAAGGGGAAGGAGATCGCTCTAATCCGGTTAATTTCGATTATTAATGAAAAGAGCAAGAATTTCCCTTAGTCTCATTGGGCTGGGTTTTCTTGTGGGGGTGACTGGTTGCAGTCAGGTCAGTTTGGAAGGAGAACTGCCCCTCAATAGTCGCTATCGCGACGAACAACCAGCTTTGAGTGGTGACGGTCGCTGGTTAGCTTTTGTTACCAACCGCAACGGGAAGAACGAAATTGCCATCTATAATCTGCTAGAACGGCAGTTTGTCCATTGGGATGGTTTGAACTCCTCTTCCCAAATTGCCGCAAGTCCCAGTCTGAGTCGCACAGGTCGTTATGTGGTCTATATTTCTAGTGCTAGGGGGCGATCCGATATCGTCCTTTACGATCGCGCTACCGGACGCAGTGAGATTCTCACTCTAGGTTATCACAGTTGGTTGCGAAACCCCCGTATCAGTCCCAATGGTCGCTATATTGTCTTTGAAACCTCTCGTCGTGGTCAATGGGATATTGAAGTATTAGACCGGGGACCTAAAATTGAGTTAGATATGGCCGATGGAACACCATTAACAGTTACCAGTTACCAGTGACCATTGACAGTGACCATTGACAGTGACCATTTACCATGACATCTACCATCAAGCGTCCTCTATTAATATCTATTTGTACTTTTATCAGTTTTTTAACCAGTTGTAGCTACCCTCGTCTGCTTAATTTTCCCTTTGATCCGGGGGGTCGGGGTTTAAATAGTCCCGCAGCAGAATTTAATCCCCACGTAGCTTCCCGGTATATTGTCTTCATCTCCGATCGCAATGGTTCTCAAGATGTCTATCTCTATGATGCTGTGGAAAAAGTGCTCATTGATTTGCCCAGAATTAATGCTCTTAACGAAATTGCTTCGGACCCTTCTATTTCCGAAGATGGTCGTTATATCGTTTTTGCTGCTAGTCGTCAGGGAAGAGCTGATATATTTATCTACGATCGCCAAACTGAGCAAAAGCGGAATATCTCTCAAGATATTAAAGGGGAAGTTCGACACCCTACTATTAGCGCTGACGGATCCAGAATTGCTTTTGAAGTGGGTAGGGACGGTCAATGGGATATTTGGGTGGGCGATCGCTCTGGTAAACCTTTATACTTACCATAAATATTTATGCTAATTCCTTCCCTTGACAAGACGTTTGCTTTAGCTTAAACTAAAAATAAATCCCCTAGTCTAGACTAGGGGTCCAAAAAATTGTATTGGGAGTATAGTACCATGACTGTAGCAGTTGGTGTAGGGGCACCGCCTTGCCTTGCCCCTACAGGAAATCCTCGATAAGCTTGATAGCAAGATAGATCTGGCGTGTCGAGAGTGTGGAGCGCAAAATCGATAAGTTGAGTGAGGAGGTTAATCAGAAGGTAGATAAGTTGGGTGAGGAGGTTAATCAAAAAATAGATAAGTTGGATAACAAAGTAGATAATTTGAGTGAGGAAGTTCATGACTTGAAGTTGTCGGTGACTAAGTTAGAAGAAAGCACCAACACGAAGTTTACT
>JACONB010000196.1 GCA_014323965.1 Prochloron sp. SP5CPC1
GCTTCGTTATTAGGTCCAAGGAGAATGTTGGTGGCAAAGTTTTCGAGAGTGACTGCATCTCCCGCTGAATTGGTTTGATTGGAGTCTCCTGGGAGGGTAAAGCTGGGGGCATCGTTAACGGGGGTGAGGTTAATAATAACATCTGCTGTGTTAGAGTCATTGGTGCCATCTCCAGCGGTGATTTGGAAGGCAATTTGTTCGCCCGTTGCATTTTCAGGAGGTGTGTATTCCAGGTTTCCTATGTCATTCAATGAAATCACGTCATTGATTTGGACTACATTGCTGTTCAGACGTAATACACCGAACATGAGGGCTTCAATTTCGATGGAGCGCAGATTATCTTCATCTTCATCTTCAAATGCACTGGTAAAGTCAGCAACATCAAAGGTGATGTCTTCATCTTCTAATGCCGTTTTTTCGATATTCTCTAAGGTGGGAGCTTCATTTACGTTTGAGACGGTGATAGTGAAAGTTTCTTCAAAGGGATTTCCCCCTGTATCTGTGGCCGTAACGGTTATATCGTAACTAGTAGCAGCTTCAAAATCTAATAAGCTCCCGGATTCTACTCGTAACTCATTGTTAACGATATCAAAACGTCCCTCTGCATCATCTTCCAAGGTAAAGGTAAAGGATTCAGAATCGTCAGGGTCCGTAGCAGTCAAAGTCCCCACTACTGCACCATCAGCACTATTTTCATCGATACTGCTGTTGCTTAATTGAATCTGGTCCTCGTTTTCAATAGTACCGATAGCTTGATTATCTGCTGCAATATCAGCATTAGTAGCATTGCTCAAATTAACCGAGAAAGTCTCATCTAGCTCAACCCGGTTGTCTCCTATTACTTGAACAGTAATAGTTTGACTCGTTTGACCTGGGTTAAAAGTGAGAGTACCGCTAGTTAAAGTATAGTCAAGCCCGGCGATGGCCGTCCCATCTGCCGTAGCATAGTTTACAGTAATGGGGTAGTCGTTAGCCTGGGAGAGATTGACAGTAAAGACAAATTCTGTAACACCATTCCCCTCTCCTTGAGATAAGTCGGCAATGGAGATTTGGGGAGGGGAAGCAAGTATTTGGGCCTGCTCGGTAAGAACCGAAGTCAAATCGCCAAAGGTATTAGCTGATAAGACAACAGCAGGAGCGCCGTCAGGGTTGGCACCACCGGTTGCACTGCTCCGATAGAACTCCTGGACATTACGGGTTTCATCGTCAATCACGATTCCATTAATGACATCGATTCCTGCTGCTAAAGCATTATCTCGGGCAGCAGCTGCTGTGGCTACGCTATTTCCTTCCCCATCACCAGCTAGGCTAATGGCCGAACGCCTGGCATCCAAACCATTACCATTGAATCGGGAAATTGCGAAGTTGATGGCTGCACCGGGAGCGCTACCGCCAGAGAAAGGACGATTACTGGGGGGCAACAAAGTATCACGAATCTGCTGGGCAAAAGCCTGGGAAGCTTCTAAACTGTCAATGACAGTCCATCCCACTGATTCTTCCTGCTGATTCGCACCAGACCAGAGGATTAAATTCACCCCCACTGGACCTTCAATTCCTCCCTCGAAGGCAGCGGCATATGCTTCTATTAGCTGTTGGTACTCTTGGTTATCAACCGAAGCGGATACATCAACCAGGAGGGATAACTCCAGATCCACAGGGATTAAATCATCCGTTGCTATGGTTCCTGTCCCCTGACCTCGGACGATTTCTGTATTACTGGCATTGGACAGGTTAACCAAGAAATTCTCTCTCAACTCCTCGGTGGTGTCGCCAATTACCTCTACAGTAATAGTTTGAGTGGTAACCTCTGGGGCGAAGGTCAGAGTTCCGCTGGTAGCAACGTAGTCTGTACCTGCTTCGGCTGTACCATCAGCTGTAGCATAATCTAACGTTACTTGTTCTGTGGTTGGACTCAAGAGGGTAACGGTAAACACCGCGTTGGTATTCCCCTCATTTCCTTCCTCAACAGTAACATCATTAATCACCAAACCAGTAGTAACCCAGTTGACCACCTGCTGTATTTCTGCGGCGCTCAGCCCCTCTAAAGCATCCAACCCCAAATTAGCCAGGGCCACAGCTTTTTCCTGCGCCGTCTCCCGATTCCCGTTTTGCGCTAAAAAGTGCATCACAATCTGGGTTTCCCCGGGGGCTAATTCTAGTCCGTATTCATAGACAATCTCATCCAGAGCACCTTCCTGGAAGGTTTCATCAGCGAAAGCTACCACCTCTGGTCTTGTTCCCCCTTCACCTGCTATGACATGTAACAATACCGGATCCTGGGAACCATCCTGTCCGTCATCCGTGATAATCCAATTATCGATTATTGAAAAGAACTGATCTCCACTGGAAGTAGCCACCACCACCGTATCAAAATCAGAACCTGGATCTGTTATAATATCTACTTCAAAATCGACAGTTTCACCGCTCAGATTGGTGATAATTTCTAGATACCTTACCCAGCCTTGGTCTTCTGGCACATAAATCTTGCGAGTGACTAGCACCTCTTCGTCCTTTGGGTCTTCAAGTTCGACCCTCAGAGGACCTATGACTATTTCCCGTCCATTTTCTTCGAATTGAAGGTCGTCGAACTCCACAAATACATCAGGATCGACCTCGTCGGATTCGAAACGTAAAAATCCCCCACCCTGGATATCTAGGTCGTCGTCTTGGTCGAAGGCGTCATTAGTGCCATTGTTAACAGCTCCGTCCCCAAAAAAATCCCATTGAAAACCATCTCCGTCAGCGACAATCAACACCCCATTATTGTCAGCGTCGTAGGCTTCAGAATCAAAAACACTTCCACTGAGCCTGTATTCCCCAGTCTCTTCCTCATCGGAGGAGCTAACCCGCACTACATATTGGATGTTGTTCTCTACCATGAAACTCACCTGGGAGTCACGGTTCTCTTCGTTAGCATCATCATTACGAAAGAGACGTGTGTCTAAGTTGCTGGCATCATATATTTCGATAACAGTATCTAAGTCGGAAGATAGGAGATGGATAGTTATATGTTGCCCTGGGGATACACCCGTTAAGTTGTAGTCATCTATATAAAAGACACTTTTTTGGCCCATAACGGTGCAGTCAGTAGTCTCCAGCATTCCCATTACTGGGTTTAGTAGTCCATTCTCGACAGCAGAAATTGTCCCTCTCTCTGTAGCCATGGTCTTTTCTCCTCACAAACAAAAATCAACGACTGATAAATATCGTAGCTCATCCCTCCCCTTGGTTGGTTAAGTTTTGTAAATTTTTGGGAAAATTTATCTCACGACGATTCTTGACAGATTGACAATAATGTGCTACCATGCGGGAGGGCTGTTAAAACTTCATAACCTCCTGAGGTAACCAAAACAATATAGAGCGTAGCAGCGCGCCCTTTAGGTTTTTGAAATCTTCCCTACATGTACAAAGTTAAGAATATCCTCTTATAAATAACTTATTTGAGGATAATGTTAGGGGCGATGCCCACCCTACTATTAGACCGAGAAATCAAATTGGAAAACGGCATCATTGAAGTCGTTATCACTAATGCCTAAATTACTGGGCAAATCTTCAAAACCGAAGATATTATTGCCACGGGACTGTAAGTGAGCTACATTATCAGGGTTGGCACCTGAGAAAGCAAAGTAAGCCACTAAATCCTCACGGAATTTAGCTGCATCATTGAATTCTCCATCTGATTCGGCATTCTCGGCATCAATAAAGCCCTCAAAACCTACTGCTCCACCATTGGCAATCAGAAAAGGAGCGTAGAATTTGCCCCCTGTCAGGAGAACATCGAATTCTTCCGCTGTTGTATTGCGATTGGTATCTCCCGAAGAGCCAGCTCGGATTGAGAAGGAATCTACCCGATTTGTCAAGGCTAATTCTGCATACCGGGATGGGTTGTCGCCGGGTAGCAGCACTGTACCATCTTCTTGCATAATACCACCATTGGCATCCACAACCTCGTAAAGTCCAACTAGGTTATCGAATTCGGCGTCACTTCCCAGCTCCCGAACACCATTGGTGAGTTGAGTGGTAACTTGGGTACCGCTTCCTGCTGGGTTAGTGTTATAGGCAAAGGTATTGCTAATTAAATTGTCACTATCAGCCTCAAATTCAATCTCCACGGGGTCTGAGGGACGAGTGGCGGTGATAGTGAAGGTTTGTACTGAGCTGGCATCAACTCCTTCATTGTCCGTTCCTCCATTATCAGATAGGGTTACTGTGACAATAGACTCCCCAAATGCTTCCTCGGCTACGGTATAGGTTAGGTCTCCCGTAGGACTGAGTTGGGGTGCCTGGGCAAAAATCTCATCTCCTTCAACAGTAACATTGAAAGTTCCTATTTGTTCTGCTTCGTTATTAGGTCCAAGGAGAATGTTGGTGGCAAAGTTTTCGAGAGTGACTGCATCTCCCGCTGAATTGGTTTGATTGGAGTCTCCTGGGAGGGTA